>JBNMNO010000003.1:0-76844 GCA_051275695.1 Mariniflexile sp. | reverse complement strand
ACTGTAAAAGGCGATTTGCCTGTAGGAATGTATTATTACATTTTCAATTTCAATGATGGAGAGAACAAACCAAAACAAGGACATTTATACTTAAGCAGATAATTTTTAGATAAACACAATTTAGAAAACATGAAAAATTTAAATATATATCATAAAATAGCTGCGGTAGTAGGAATGGCACTTATGTCGTTTCAAAGTTTCGCGCAGCAAGACCCTCAATTTACACAGTATATGTATAATATGAGTGTTATAAATCCAGCCTATGCAACAACAGATCCAGCCATTTTGAATATGGGTGGATTATACAGAACCCAATGGGTAGGTATTGAAGGAGCCCCTAAAACAGGAACCTTTTTCGCCCACACACCTATCAACGATAAGATGGAAGCTGGAATTTCGTTTACCAACGATAATCTTGGTGATGTAGTTCAGGAAAATAATATTTATGCAGATTTTGCGTATGTGTTACCAATGGGTTTAGATGGAGGTAAGTTATCATTAGGACTTAAAGCAGGTTTCACATTTTTCAATGTTAATTTTAATGGCTTTAATCTGCAATCAGGTAATGTTTCAACAGATGTAGCTTTTAACGAAAACATCAGTCAAGTATTCCCAAATATAGGAATCGGAGCATTTTATTTTACCGATAATTATTATGTAGGTCTTTCAGCTCCAAATATGCTTAATGCAAAACATTTGGAAACCGAAAATGGGGTAAAAGCAACTGGTGTTCAAAGTATTCATTATTATTTAACAGGTGGATATGTTTTCGATTTAAATGAGAACCTAAAATTTAAACCTGCGTTTATGGCGAAGTCGGTTAAAGGAGCACCTCTAGCACTCGACATTACTGCAAACGTTTTAATTAATGAAAAATTAGAAGCTGGTTTAGGCTACCGTTTAGATGATGCCATAAGTGGTTTAATAAGTTTTAGAGTATTACCAGATTTAAAAATAGGATATGCTTACGATTTTACAACATCAAATTTAGGCGATTTCAATTCAGGGTCTCACGAAATTTTTATTTTGTTTGACATTGATTTATTCGGACTTAAAGGCGGCTACGATCGTTCACCAAGATTCTTCTAACCATAAAGACTATAAAGATGAAAAAACATATATACATACTTGCAAGCCTTTTATTAGTTAGTGGAATGGCACTAGCACAAAAAGGAAACTTAAAAAGAGCTAATAAGCTTTTTGAAATGAGAGCTTACATTGAAGCTGCTGAAATGTACGAAACCAAAGATCGTAACCAGGAGGTGCTTCAAAATTTAGCAGACAGCTATTACTACAATACCAATTTACAAAAGGCAATTAAAACTTACAGAGAGCTGTTTGTACGTTATGGCGACTCTATCGATACTGAATTTCATTTTAGATTCGCTCAAGCCTTAAAAGGAGTTAAAGATTATAAAGAAGCCGATGTGCATTTAAGCAGATATTACAATCAAGGTATTAATACCCATGCTTTTATGGAATTAAACGAAAAAACGACACCTCATAACTTTAAGTTAGAGCAAATTGCAAATGAAACGGCTACAAATAGTGATTTTGGTTTGTCTTTTTACGGTGCAGATAAAGTGGCTTTCGCTTCTACAAGAAATACAGAAAACCCATCGTATTCATGGAATAATTTACCTTTTTTAGATTTGTATACTGCAAGCTTGTCAAAGGATGGAAAGTTGGAAAATGTTGTTCCTTTTTCAGATGAAATAAATACCGATTCTCACGAAAGTAATGCCGCTTTTAGTAAAGATGGAAAAACGATGTATTTTAACAGAACCAATAATACGCGTTCTAAAACTGAAGAAGAACGAATAGCCCATATTCAAATTTTTAACGCTGAATTTGTGGATGGAAATTGGACTAATGTAAAAGAATTGCCATTCAATTCGAATAAATATAGCTGTGAGCATCCAACTATTACTAAAGATGGTAAAACACTGTATTTTGCTAGCGATATGCCAGGGACTATTGGAGGTTTCGATATTTATAAAGTAGCAATTAATGACGACGGAACTTACGGCGTACCAGAAAATTTAGGTGATAAAGTGAATACAAAACACCGTGAACAATTCCCATATATCAGTGATTTAGATGTGTTGTATTTTGCTTCCGATGGTCATTTAGGTTATGGTGGGTTAGATATTTTTAGAAGTAAATCTGTAAACGGAAATTTCGATAAACCTGTAAACTTAGGAAACACAATTAATAGTAACTTAGATGATTTTGCGTATATAATTAGAGAGAAAGATAATCAGGGTTTTGTGTCTTCAAACAGAAGTGGTTTTGATAGACTATATGGATTTGGAAGAGAAGAAAACATATTAACCAAATATTTAGTTGAAGGCTTAGTACAAGATAAAAACAGTAAAGAATTACTGCCAGGATCGTTAGTTACTTTATTTGATGAATCTGGGAATGTACTTCAAGATTCTATTGTCGGCTCAAAAGCAGATTATTTATTCAAAATTGAACCAAATAAAAAATATAAAATTAGAGGAACGCGTAAAGCTCACATACCTCAAGATGTTGAGTTTTCAACAGATAGCAAAGGAAAAATTCAACACAATATTTATTTAACTTTAGAATCATTTGACGATGCTGAAGAACGTGTTAACCCAAACGAAAAAGGTGATATACAAATAGAATTGGATAAAATCTATTTCGATTTTGATAAATCTAAAATTCGAAATGATGCAGCAATCACTTTAAATGTGTTAGTCGATTTAATGAACAAATACGCATCTATGGAAGTTGAAGTATCTGCTCATACGGATGCCCGAGGTAACGACCAATATAATTTAGACTTGTCTAAACGTCGTGCAGCATCTACTTTAGAATATTTGGTAAGTAAAGGCATTGATAGAAACCGATTAAAAAGTATTGGTTATGGCGAAATGCAACCACTTAACCAATGTGTTAAAGAAGGGGTTTGTAAGGAAGAAGAATACGATATTAACCGACGTTGTGAGTTTACAATTTTGAATTAAGTATAAAAACTCAATAATATTAAAAAGCCTTTCTATTTTTAGAAAGGCTTTTTCTTTATATTTGTTTGTTATGAACGAGAACCTAGATCCAACAAACGAAAACTTTTCACCAGAAGAATTAGACGTCGAAAAAAAATTAAGACCTTTGTCTTTTGACGATTTTACGGGGCAGGATCAGGTGTTAGAGAATCTTCAAATATTTGTTCAAGCGGCTAATTTGCGTAACGAAGCTTTAGATCACACCTTATTTCACGGACCTCCGGGACTTGGAAAAACAACCTTAGCATATATTTTAGCAAGCGAACTTAATGTAGGTATTAAAGTTACTTCAGGACCTGTTTTGGATAAACCTGGCGATTTAGCAGGATTACTCACCAATCTTGAGGAACGCGATGTCCTGTTTATTGATGAAATTCATCGATTGAGTCCTATTGTAGAGGAGTATCTGTACTCTGCTATGGAAGATTACAAAATTGACATTATGATAGAATCGGGTCCTAATGCACGGTCGGTTCAACTCAATTTAAATCCGTTTACATTAGTGGGAGCAACAACCCGTTCAGGGTTATTGACGGCGCCTATGCGTGCGCGATTTGGAATTCAAAGTAGATTACAATATTATAATACAGAACTGTTAACAACCATAGTTCAACGTAGTTCTTCAATATTAAATGTAGCCATCTCCATGGAAGCCGCTATAGAAATTGCAGGCCGAAGCAGAGGAACACCTCGTATTGCCAATGCCTTGTTGCGTCGTGTTAGAGATTTTGCTCAAATAAAAGGGAACGGTAATATCGATATAAAAATTGCTAAATATGCTTTAGAAGCATTAAATGTAGATGCTTTTGGTTTAGATGAAATGGATAACAAAATCTTAACCACCATAATTGATAAATTTAAAGGGGGGCCAGTTGGTATTTCTACATTGGCAACGGCTGTTAGCGAAAGTTCTGAAACTATTGAGGAAGTTTACGAACCCTTTTTAATACAGCAAGGGTTTATAATGCGTACCCCACGTGGTCGGGAAGTCACCGAATTAGCTTACAAACATTTGGGTAAAATTAAAGGGACAATTCAAGGCGGCTTGTTTTGACGCCTAACGTTTTTATAAATCGATTAAATTGTTGTTTTAAAACGGTTAAATAAAATTCAAAAAAACAGATTTTACACCGTTAATCAGATAAATCATATAATTTAACAAATTTTTTGTAAGGTTTTTAAAATGTATGATAAGTTTGGATTTGAAATGAAAATTTTCTACCAAAAACCAAATGAAAAACTTAAATCTCTCGTACTTATTTCTGCTTAACGCTGTGTTCTTATTTCATTCATGTGCTCATGATAATGATGATTATGCTGATATTGCGGCACAAACTAATTTAGAAAACAGGATATTAGACTTATACGGAACAAAAGACGCATTAGTTTTGCCTTCTTCAAATAATTTTGCAGCTATACCTAATGACATTAATAACCCTTTAACTGAAGCTAAAGTAGATTTAGGAAAATTACTTTATCATGAAACAGGTTTGGCGTTAAACCCCAAACTTCAAGAAGGAAAGAACACATATTCTTGTGCTAGTTGTCATCATGTAGCTGCAGGATTTCAAAGTGGTTTATTACAAGGTATTGGTGAGGGTGGTACAGGTTTTGGTTTATTTGGAGAAGGGCGTATCAAATCTTCAAATTATGTAGAAGAAAATTTAGATGTGCAACCAATTAAAAGCCCTAGTATATTAAATGTAGCGTATCAAGATGTTATGTTATGGAATGGTCAATTTGGTGGAAAAGGGACTAATTTAGGAACGGAGTCTAGCTGGACAGTTGGAACACCAAAGGAACATAACAATTTAGGATTTGAAGGTATTGAAACACAAGCTATAGCGGGATTAGATGTTCATAGACTGATATTAGATTATGATTTTATTGTGAATTCTTCTTATAAAACATTATTCGATAGTGCGTTCCCAAATATACTAGGGCCCGAGCGTTATTCTAAAATTAATGCTGGATTAGCAATTGCGGCCTATGAAAGAACATTGTTGCCTAATCAAGCACCATTTCAAGAATGGTTAAAAGGGAACGATTTAGCCATGAGCGAAGATGAGTTAAAAGGGGCATCGTTATTTTTTGATAAAGGCAAATGTTATACATGTCATGCTGGTCCAGGATTAAATGGGATGAGTTTTCATTCTTTAGGAATGAAGGATTTAGCTGGAGATAATGTAATGACCATTATTGATGATGCAAAGAAAAAAGGAAGAGGAGGCTTTACTGGGAATAGTGAGGATGATTATAAATTTAAAACACCACAATTATATAATCTTAAAGATGTTAGTTTTTATGGCCATGGCGGAAGTTTTAGGTCTATAAAAGAGGTTGTTAGCTATAAAAATAAAGCGGTAAAACAAAATCAGAATGTAGACACAAACAAACTATCACCTATGTTTGTATCTCTAAATTTAAGCGATTCAGAGGTAGATTTAATTACTACATTTATTGAAAAGTCCTTATATGATTCTAATTTAAAACGGTATGTCCCAGAAAGTCTGCCTTCTGGACTTTGTTTCCCAAATGCAGACGCTCAATCTTCTACAGATATGAATTGTAAATAATATATTTTTTAAATAAAAACTAATTTGAAGTTTTTATTAATAATTGTGAATAAACGAAACCACACTACCATAATAAAAACCGAAGCCAAACGCCTCGGTTTTTTATCTTGTGGTGTTAGCAAAGCACAGTTTTTAGAAGAAGAGGCCCCTAGATTAGAGCGCTGGCTCAATAATAATATGCACGGGCAAATGCAATACATGGAAAACCATTTTGATAAGCGTTTAGATCCAACAAAGCTGGTTGAAGATTCCAAATCTGTTATTTCATTATTGTTGAATTATTATCCAGAAGAAACTCAAACGGAAAACAACTTTAAACTATCAAAATACGCATTCGGAACCGATTATCATTTCGTAATAAAAGATAAACTTAAATCGCTATTAAACTTCATTCATGACGAAATAGGAGATGTTTACGGGCGGGCTTTTGTAGATTCTGCACCTGTTTTAGATAAGGCCTGGGCTGCAAAATCCGGATTAGGGTGGATAGGAAAACACAGTAATTTGCTAACCCAACAAGTGGGTTCATTTTATTTTATAGCAGAACTTATTGTTGATTTAGAATTGGATTACGATTTACCCACAACCGACCATTGTGGCACATGTACTGCCTGTATTGACGCCTGCCCCACAGAAGCGATCACAGAACCTTTTGTAGTAGATGGAAGTAAATGTATTTCTTACTTTACAATAGAATTAAAAGAAAATATTCCAACAGAATTTAAAGGAAAAATGGACGATTGGATGTTTGGTTGTGATGTGTGTCAGGATGTGTGTCCATGGAATCGGTTTTCAAAACCACATAGAGAACCACTATTTAATCCACATCCAGAATTACTTTCTATGACTAAAAAAGATTGGGAAGAAATAACGGAGGATGTTTTTAAAAAAGTATTTAAAGATTCGGCAGTAAAACGTACAAAATTTACTGGTTTGAAACGGAATATTAGTTTTTTAAAAGAATAAAAACAAGACATTAGCTTTTAAAAACTTAAGAGCTTTAGAGACATGTTTTTCAACTGTCTTTATTGATATATCCATTTCCACAGCAATTTCTTTATATTTTAAATTATTGTATTTACTCAACATAAAAGCTTCTTTAGTTCTTGTTGGTAACTTATCTATGGCCTGATTAATTTTATCAATTTGCGACGTTTCATTATCAATATAAAGATCATAAGCAATTTCAAATTTTAATTCGTCAAGCAAAGATTTCTCTTTGTTTTTGCGTCTAATATGAATTAAAAATTCATTGTAACAAATCTTAAACAAATAATTCTCAATCGAAAAATTTGAATCAATTAAAGCTCTTTTTTTCCATAATTTAATAAAGGCTTCTTGCACAACATCCTTTGTAACATCTGTATTATTTGAAAGCTTTAAGATGTAATTAAATAATTTAGAATAACTTTTTTCAAACAATTCATTATACGCAAGCACATCCCCGCTTTTTACACGTTCAGATAAATTAGAATCTTGAAATTTGTTATTATTTTTCATGGAATAGTTTTGTCAAGGTAAGAATAATTTATTTTGAATGGGGGTTTTTTGAATATTTGGCATATATATAGTATAGCATTTGTTTTTATGAAACTTCTATAACGAGTTGTTGATACTTCAAGGCGTTGACTAAATGGAAGCTACATGTAACCTATAAAAAACAATAATGCGTACAGATGAAAATAATAATTAGAAAATATCTCAAATTAGGATTAAGCAAATTAGAGGAACGAAAATTGTATGATTGGATTCAAAGTGACGAAAAGAATATGAAGCTTTTTAAAAGCGAAATGACATCATATTTATTTGATAACTCCAATAACGACAATGTAAATATAGAAGCTGCCTTTGAAGTGTTTAAAAGTGAAATAAATAAGGAAAGTAATGTTATTTTGCTGGAACGACGTTCATATAAAACGTATTTAAAATACGCAGCAATTATTGTAGTTCTTATTTCTAGCACATATTTTATCAAGAATGCGTTAAACCCAATTAATGAGGACGCAAACTCTGTCACTTCTAATGTAAAAGAAGAGACAAATAATCAAATTGTTATAATACAAGATGATGGCTCAGAAGTAAAGTTAGATAAAGAACGAGAAGAATTGTCTTATATTAATGAAAATTCATCGAAAGAGTTATTGGCGTACAATGAAATTAAAATACCAAAAGGTCATGTATTTAGATTAATGCTTTCAGATAGCACCGTAGTTTGGCTAAATGCGAGCACCAGATTAAAGTATCCAAAAAGGTTTATTAATAGCTTGAAAACAAGAACAGTAGAATTAGAAGGTGAGGCTTTTTTTGAGGTAGCTCATAACCCTAAAAAACCATTTATTGTGATTACAAACGGTATTGAGGTAGAAGTATTAGGCACTAAATTTAATGTTAGTTCTTACCCGAATGAAGCTGATATAAATACGACGCTTGTAGAAGGTTCTGTAAAAGTTAACGATGTTAATAATAACGATAAATCAATTATGATTGAACCTAGTTATCAAGCATCATTTAATAAAAATAGTATGGATTTATCTTCAAAAAAGGTGAATACAATAGAGTACACGTCTTGGATGCAAAAAAGAATTATTTTTAAAGATGTTCCTTTTAGTGAGTTGGTTAAAAAGATTGAACGCACTTATAATGTCGAAATAATTAATAATAACAAGCAAATTAAAAAGAAACGTTTTACTGGGCAATTTGATATTGAAAATGTTGATGTTATTTTTAAAGCACTCTCAACCAGTGTAGATTTTGATTATGAAATTAATGACAATAAAATAACCATAAAAAACTAATTATATGAATAAAAAAAGGGAAATGCACTAACATTTCCCAACCGTTTACCATTAGACATCGAAAAATTACTAACAAATAAACTTTTCAAAATTATGAAAAAAAATACCGCTTTGTCCCTTTTTTGGGGAAAAACCAATTTGAAAATGAAACTTTCAATAATTTTAATTTTTTTATCAATATTAAATGTATTTCCTAATAATAGCTATTCTCAAAAAAGAATAACATTTGATATGGAAAATGTAACAATTGAACAGGTTTTAAAAGAAATTAAAGACCAGACAGGTTTTAAATTTTTGTACACATCTAACCTAATAGATCAAAGTCAAAAGATTTCTTTTAAAGCTAAGAAGGAGACAACACCTAAAATTCTAGATAGGTTATTTGAAAACACAGAAATTGATTATAAAATCATAGAAAAACAAATTGTCTTGACAAATAAAGAGGAGAAAAATCCTGAAATTAAAGTTCAAGACCGAAAAATAAAAGGAACTGTAAAAGATAGTAATGGTGTGCCATTAAGTGGAGCTAACGTTTTACTTAAAGGGACTTCTATTGGAGCCCAAGCAGATTTTGATGGTAAATTTACCCTTGCTTTTCCAGATGACAATTCTAATATTCTTGTTATTTCCTATTTAGGATACAAAACCGTAGAGATTGATATTACTGGGAAAACTTCGATAGAAATCATATTACCAGAAGATGCCTCACAACTAGATAGTGTGGTGCTTGTAGGTTCTCGTGGTAAGCCAAGAACTTCTTTTGACTCACCTGTACCAGTTGATAACATTAAAGTAACAGAGCTTACACAAACAGGTAAAGGTGTTTTAGATCAACAATTAATGTTTAAAGTACCTTCTTATAACTCTACTGAACAGCCTATTTCAGATGCCGCGGCACACTTTAGTCCTGCAGATCTTAGAGGGTTATTTCCTAGTAGAACATTGGTTTTAGTGAATGGAAAAAGAAAGAATGCAAGTGCTTTAGTTTACAGTTACGTAACCCCTGGTCGGGGTGAGGTTGGTGTAGATATGAAGTCTGTTCCTTCTGCTGCACTTGAACGTGTTGAAATACTAAGAGACGGTGCTGCGGCTCAATATGGTTCTGATGCTGTTGCAGGAGTGATAAATTTGGTTCTTAAAAAGAAGTCAGATCCTTTTATTAATACGAGTTATAGTGTAACTAGCGAGGGTGATGGAGAACAGTATCAAATTGAAACTGGTTTTGGAGTAGACATTGCTGATAAAGGTTATGC
This sequence comes from Mariniflexile sp., assembly GCA_051275695.1. Classification (GTDB taxonomy): domain Bacteria; phylum Bacteroidota; class Bacteroidia; order Flavobacteriales; family Flavobacteriaceae; genus Mariniflexile. Next base: position 67,185 of record JBNMNO010000003.1, on the reverse strand, counting down.
TAATTTTACATTTAGCCATTTCGACCAAAGTCGTACTCAGCGTGCTGGAACAATCACAAGTGTTGAAGATGAAGCGGGCTATTGGGGTGTTACTGACACGTCGGACTTTAATACGAGCGATTTGACCGCTTTTCTTGGAAGAAATCCAAGCGCAGGTTTTCAGGTAGGTCTACCAGATATGACCATTACTAATTTCGCCTATAACCTTGGGTATACCTTGGATGAAGCGTCTCAGACCGAAGTTTATTCTTTTGGAACACTTACCAATAGAGCTGGTTCAGCTCCACAATTTGCTAGAGTACCTTATTGGGTTCCTGGTTTTGAGGAAATTTATCCCGGACAAGAGTTTTTTCTAGCTGAAATGGCTCCTCAGATAAAGGATAATACGTTATCAATAGGTATAAAAACTGTTTTTAATAATTGGAATTTTGACCTAAGTTCTACTTCGGGTAAGAATAGGATCGATTACTACATTAAGAATTCTTTCAATCAGTCATTTGGCGCGAGTAGCCCTTCGGACTTCTATAACGGAGCTCATGAGTTTAGTCATGTAGTTAATAATTTGGATGTTGTTCGTTCATTTGAGACGGGTGATGATAGCTCTTTAACTTTTGCCTTTGGTGCTGAACAAAGAACGGAACGTTTTGTTACCGAAGCAGGTGAGTTTGCTTCATATGGAGATGGAGAAAACCCGAATGCACAAGGAGGCCGAACAGGGTCAGAATCTTTTGGAGGATTCAAACCGGAAAACGCTTCAAATGATTACAGAAGTAACTTGGGTATTTATACAGATGTAGTTGCGGATATTTCTAAGTCCTTCTTAGTAGGTGGTGCATTACGTTATGAGAAATATAGTGATTTTGGTTCAAATATCAGCTGGAAAATCACTTCAAGATGGAAAACAAAAAATGACAAGTTATCCATTAGAGGATCATTGAGCAGCGGTTTCAGAGCGCCTTCTTTACATCAGATGTTTTACACGGCTATTACGACTACCTTGACGCAGAATGGAATTCAACAGAACGGAATTCTTAATAATTCAGATCCCGCTCTTAGAGCCTTGGGTATTCCAAGATTAGATCCAGAAACGTCCTTTAATATAGGAGCTGGCGTTACTTATCGTATCAATAAGCATATGGGAATTACGGCAGATTTGTACCAAATTGATGTGGATGATCGAATAGCACTTTCAGGACAGGTTACACCAACAGGTGATCCATCAAATCCCATTGATCAAACTTTAAGCAGTGTTAATGTAGGTTCTGCAGGGTTTTTCTTAAATGCTATTAATACTCGTACAAAAGGTATCGATATTGTATTTAGTTATGACAACATTGAATTAGGGAAAGGCTATTTGAGTGGAAGTATTGCAGCTAATTTTAATAAAACAGAGGTAGTAGGCACTAATTTTCCAGCTTTTATTGCGGATAACAATTTAGAAAATGCAATTTTCTCTCGAGAGGATATATCACGAGTAGAATCATGGAGACCTAGACAGAAAATAATTGCTTCGGCAAACTATAAAATCAATAAGTTATCAGCCAATATTTCGTTTATGAATTATGGTGAAGTTACTTATAGACACCCTAGTGCTCCTATTAATGATGCTACTTATGGCGGTAAAACATTAACTGATTTGAGTTTTACTTATGGTTTTACAGATAAAATAGATTTTACAATTGGAGCCAATAACCTCTTTAATGTTTATCCAGACACTTTTGCAGAAGCCTATAGTGGCAATGGAGGTGTACCTGATGACAGAAATTTAGATTTTGTTGGTAGGTTCAAATATCCATGGCAAACCACGCAATTTGGATTAGATGGTACGAGAGTGTTTACAAAGCTTGCTTTTAAGTTCTAGAGAAAACAGTTTTAAATTATTTTTTTTAAGTGTAAGGAATCCAATCTTTGATCTATGAAGATTGGATTCTTTTTTAATAGAACATTCATTTATAAAAACTCACAATCTTATACAGATAGATTTTATATGAATACAGTTATTAAACAGACCATTAGGATATTTACCGATAGAATGATTGTTTGGGTTGTGCGGAAACACACAGCTAACTACTATAGGGTATTTAGGCCCTATGTTCTAGTAACTATATGGATTCTAATCTCATTGACGATAGATCCATTTTGATAGTATTCCGTGGCTTGTAACTGCTGGTTTTGGCAGTTGCTTTTAACTTCATTCAAAAAAGATCTCACAGAAAAGGAATTGACCAATCGCCAATTATACTCGATAATCAACTAAAAATTAAAGTATTAAATCTCAAAGTAGTACTGATATGAATCGAACAATAAATTTTGAAGACACAAAAATTGCATTTTCATTAAAAACAAGTAATGAGCTAAAATGGGCTTATTTACTCTTTAAATTAATTGGCAATAAGTATTTAACAGCTATGGCTAGACCAGTTACAAATTTTTTGTTGTGGGTGAGGTTTCCAATAGCTCCAATTCTTAAAAGAACGGTATTCAAACAATTCTGTGGAGGTGAATCAATTGTGGAATGTGAAACCGTTATTTCCAATATGTTCGATAATAAAGGGGTATGCTCAATTCTTGATTATTCTGTTGAAGGTATGCAGAATGAACAACAGTTTGATGAAACATTAGAAACTACCTTAAAAACTCTGGATTTTGCCAAAACTACAAAGTCAACCCCTTTTTTAGTATTTAAAGGAACCGGTCTCGGTAGGTTTAAGCTTTTTGAAAAGATGTCAAAAAACGAAATTCTTAGCGATGCTGAAAAAAAGGAGTGGGGAAAAGTAGTTTCCCGATTCGACAAGATTTGTAGCAAAGTAGCTAATTCTCAAAATCTTAAAATCATGGTTGATGCTGAAGAGTCTTGGATTCAAGACGCAGTAGATAAGCTTACCGAAACCATGATGGCTAAATACAATGGAAATAGAGCAGTAGTTTTCAATACGGTTCAGTTGTATCGTTGGGATAGGTTAAATTATCTAAAATATCTACGAGATGAAGCCATAAAATTTGATTTCAAGATTGGAATTAAATTGGTAAAAGGGGCTTATATGGAAAAGGAAAGAGACAGGGCTGAAATGAATAAATATGTAAGCCCAATATGTGCAAATAAAGAGGCAACAGACACTAATTTCAATGATGGACTTATTTTCTGCTCACAAAATCTTGGATTATTTGAAATTTTTTTAGGAACCCATAATGAGGGGAGTTCAAAATTACTCGTAGAATTAATGTCGAACTCTGGGTTAAAAAATTATGACGATAGAATTTGGTTTGGGCAACTTTATGGGATGAGCGATCACATAAGTTTTAATTTAGCCTTACAAAATTATAATACCGCGAAATATCTTCCCTTCGGCCCAGTCAAAGAGGTGATTCCCTATTTATTTAGAAGAGCGGAAGAGAATACCTCAGTAGATTTACAAACCTCTAGAGAGCTTCATTTGATAAAAAAAGAAATAGATAGAAGAAATAGATTATTATTTGAAAATAAAATTGAGAAATCACAGGAATATATAGTTCACAAATAAAAAATAATTATTTCATTTTAGTTCAAAAATGTATTTAATTAACCAGTCGAAATTTTTTAGATTAAAAATAAACATCAATTTTTTAAATGGGTAAAACCTTACTTAAAAAGAATAAGACTTTCCTATAAAAGAATGGTGTTTACATAATAGGATTATTATCTTTGTTGGTTTAGTTAACTAATCATCCATTTATCCATCAAATGAGCGAAGACAATAAACGTAGAGAAGATAATATGCGTAGAGAAGCACTTTTATATCACGCTAAACCTACTCCTGGTAAAATTCAAGTTGTTCCAACCAAAAAATATGCAACCCAAAGAGATTTGTCTTTGGCATATTCACCTGGAGTCGCAGAGCCTTGTTTAGAAATAGCCAAAGACAAAAACAATGTTTATAAGTACACAGCTAAAGGAAATTTAGTTGCTGTAATTTCTAATGGAACAGCCGTTTTAGGACTAGGGAATATTGGTCCCGAAGCCTCAAAGCCAGTGATGGAAGGAAAAGGCCTGTTATTTAAAATTTTTGCAGACATTGATGTATTTGATATAGAAGTAGGGACTGAAAATATTGAAGAATTTATTCAGACCGTAAAAAATATTGCACCAACTTTTGGAGGGATTAATCTTGAAGATATAAAAGCACCTGAAGCTTTTGAAATAGAAAGACGTTTAAAAGAAGAACTGGATATTCCTGTAATGCATGACGATCAACATGGTACAGCAATCATATCTTCTGCGGCTTTAATTAATGCAGTTGAAATATCACAAAAGAAATTAGACCAAGTAAAGATTGTAATTAGTGGCGCAGGCGCTGCGGCCATATCTTGTTCGCGTTTATACCAAGCTTGTGGTGCGAAGCGTGAAAACATGGTAATGCTAGATAGCAGAGGAGTTATAAGAGATGATAGAAAAAATTTATCTTCTGAAAAAGCCGAATTTGCTACCTATAGAAAAATAGACACACTTGATGAAGCCATGAAAGATGCCGATGTTTTTATTGGTTTATCTAAAGCAAATATAGTGTCACCAGAAATGTTGCTGTCTATGGCAAAGAACCCAATAGTTTTTGCGATGGCAAATCCAGATCCAGAAATAAAATACGACATCGCTGTAGCAACTCGTAAAGATATTATTATGGCAACGGGACGTAGTGATCATCCTAATCAAGTAAATAATGTACTTGGGTTTCCGTTTATATTTAGAGGGGCATTAGATGTGCGTGCCACCAAGATTAATGAAGAAATGAAAATGGCAGCTGTAAAAGCTTTAGCAAGATTAGCTAAAGAGTCAGTGCCAGAGCAAGTTAATATAGCATACGGTGAAACCCGATTAACATTTGGAAAAGAGTATATTATTCCAAAACCTTTCGATCCACGTTTAATTGTAGAAGTGCCACCTGCGGTTGCAAAAGCAGCTATGGAAAGTGGTGTAGCAAAAGAACCTATTTTAGATTGGGAAAAGTATAAAGAGGAATTAAGAGAGCGATTAGGTTCTGATAATAAGTTGATAAGACTGCTATTCAACAGAGCGAAAATCGATCCTAAACGTGTTGTTTTTGCAGAGGCAGATCAATTGGCAGTTATAAAAGCGGCTCAAATAGTTTATGAAGAGGGTATTGCAATTCCTATTTTATTAGGTAGAGCAGAAACCATTAAGGAATTGATGACTGAAATTGAGTTTGATGCAGAAATTCAAATTATCGACCCCAAAACCGAAGAAGAAGACGATCGTAAAAACAAGTATGCTAAAGTTTACTGGGAACAACGTAAGCGCAGAGGTGTAACATATTATTCTGCGCAGCGCTTAATGAGGGAGCGTAACTACTTTGCGGCAATGATGGTGAATGAAGGTGATGCCGATGCCTTAATTTCAGGGTATTCTAGAAATTACCCATCGGTTGTTAAACCAATGTTAGAACTAATTGGTATGGCAAAAGGCGCATATAGAGTTGCAACCACTAATGTTATGATGACAAAGCGTGGGCCAATATTTTTAAGCGATACATCTATTAATATAAACCCAAATGCTAGAGAATTAATTAAGATTGCGCAAATGACATCGCAAGTAGTTAAAATGTTTGGTATGGATCCGGTTATGGCTATGATATCATATTCAAATTTTGGTTCCTCATCTAACGAAAGTGCTTTAAAAGTTCGCGATGCAGTGGCTCATTTGCACCGTTATTATCCTGATATGGTTGTTGATGGAGAGTTGCAAACAGATTTTGCACTAAATGCAAGGTTACTTCAAGACAAATTTCCATTTTCAAAATTGGTCGGTAAAAAAGTAAATACTTTAATATTTCCAAATTTAGATTCTGCAAATATTACCTACAAATTATTGAAGGAATTAAATGAAGCAGTATCTATTGGACCCATCATGATGGGTATGCGCAAACCTGTTCATATTCTTCAGCTTGGAGCAAGTGTAGATGAAATTGTAAATATGACTGCTATTGCCGTCATTGATGCACAGCAAAAAGAAAAGCAAGAATTGGAAAAGGAAAAATCTAAGTAATTCTATTGTAAATAATTTTATTACATTTGATTTTTAACCAATTGCTATAAATGATAACACATATTCAAGGAAAGCTTGTAGAAAAAAACCCAACCGATGTTGTTATTGATTGCAATGGCGTTGGATATATGCTTAATATTTCGTTACATACCTATTCGCAAATTCCTGCCGGAGACCATTTAAAATTATTTACCCATCTTCAAGTTAAAGAAGATTCGCATACGCTTTATGGTTTCTCATCGTTGGCAGAGCGCGAAATATTCCGATTATTGATCTCTGTTAGTGGTATTGGGGCGAGTATTGCGCGTACTATGCTTTCTTCATTAACACCAAAACAAGTTATTGAAGGTATAGCTTCAAGCGATGTGGCTTTAATTCAAAGTATAAAAGGGATTGGCGTCAAAACGGCCCAACGCGTTATTATCGATTTAAAAGATAAAGTCTTTAAGATTTATGATATTGATGAAGTTTCTATTTCCAAAGGCAATACCAATAAAGATGAAGCGTTATCTGCTTTAGAAGTACTTGGTTTCGTTAGAAAGCAAGCCGAACGTGTTGTAGACAAAATTATCATGGCACAACCTGATGCCAATATTGAAACTATAATTAAACAAGCTTTAAAAAATTTATAACAGATTTTGAATATAACTAAATTCAATTTTTATAATTCAATAAAAAAACACTATTTCTTAGGCATTGTATGCTTGTTTTCGGTTGGAGCTTGGGCGCAACAGCCTACAGTTCAGGATTCGGTTAAAACAGGATTTAATTTGGGCGTCATTAAAACTCCAGATCCTAACAGTATGGAGTCAAAATACACCTACGACCCTATAACAAACCGGTATATCTACACCGAAAAAATTGGAAGTTTTAATATTAATTATCCAGTTATTTTAACACCTAAAGAGTATTATGCCTTAGCGGCTAAAGAGAGTGTGAAAGCCTATTACAAAGAAAAAATTGATGCTTTTGATGGTAAAAAGGATGGAGCTGATGATGCTCAAAAAAACTTACTGCCCGAGTTTTATGTAAAATCAGATTTCTTTGAATCTATTTTTGGAAGTAACACTATTGAAGTAGTACCACAAGGTTCGGTAGAAATGGATTTGGGGATACTATTTTCAAAACAAGATAATCCGTCATTTTCACCAAGGAACAGAAGCAATTTTACCTTCGATTTCGATCAACGTATCAGCTTAAGTTTGTTGGGAAAAGTAGGTACCAGACTCCAGGTAACTGCTAATTACGATACACAAGCCACCTTCGATTTTCAGCAACTTATAAAATTAGAATACACCCCAACTGAGGATGATATTATTCAAAAAATAGAAGTTGGTAATGTAAGTATGCCTCTAAACAGTTCGTTAATTACAGGTGCACAAAGTTTATTTGGTGTAAAAGCCCAATTACAATTTGGTAAAACAATGGTAACAGGTGTGTTTTCTGAACAAAAATCGCAAGCCAATACGGTGGTCGCACAAGGCGGTGGTACTTTAGAAGAATTTGAGCTATTTATTAGAGATTACGATGAAAATCGTCATTTTTTTTTAACGCAATATTTTAGAGACACCTATGATAAAGCACTAAAAACTTACCCGTATTTAGATACCAAAGGATTACAAATAACTCGATTGGAAGCTTGGGTAACCAACAGAAGTAACAAAACCGATAATGTTAGAAATGTTATAGCATTACAAGATTTAGGTGAAAGCGATGTTATTGGTTTACAAACCCCTCCTGCTGGGTTTGTTAATGTAGGGTTTGGAGCCATTCCCAGTAATACTAACAATGATTTCGACCCAACAAATATTGGCGGTGCAGGATCTCAACTTACACTAGCTATTAGAGATATTGCTACTGTGAGTTCGGGTATTTTGGTAAATAATGTTAACGAAGGGTTTGATTATGCTAAACTAGAAAATGCCAGAAAGTTAATTAATGGCCAAGAATATATTTTAAATACTCAATTAGGGTACATTTCGTTAAACCAACGATTAAATAACGATGAGGTTTTAGCTATAGCATTTCAATATACTTTAGGGGGGAAAGTGTACCAAGTGGGTGAATTTGCCAATGATGGTGTAGATGCTACCAATGTAACAACGAATGATTCTGGGCAAGTAACTTCGGTTGTTAATAGTAACTTAATTTTAAAATTATTAAAAAGTAGTGTTACCGACATTAACCAACCTGTTTGGGATTTGATGATGAAAAACATCTACGATACAGGGGCTTATAATTTAAGTCAAGAAGATTTTAACCTTAATATTTTTTACAACGAAGCATCCCCTTTAAACTTTATTTCTCCTGTGGGAACAACAGCATTTCCAACCCCGGGACCTAATGATGATCCTTTACAAGAAACACCTTTGTTGCGATTATTCAGTTTAGATAAATTAAATTTTAATAACGATCCGCAATCTAAAGGCGATGGGTTTTTCGATTATGTTGAAGGCATCACAGTATTATCGCAAAGCGGAAAAATTATTTTCCCAAGCGCGGAACCTTTTGGAGAATATCTGTTTAATAAATTATCGCTTAATCCAAGTGAGAATTATGATAATGATTTAACATACAACGAAAACCAATCAAAATATGTGTATGATGTGCTTTATAAAAGCACTAAAACAGCTGCTTTAGAAGAGGTAGAAAAAAACAAATTTAAATTAAAAGGGCGTTATAAATCTTCGGGAGGTGATGGCATCCCTATCGGAGCATTTAATGTCCCAAGAGGGTCAGTTAGAGTTACTGCGGGTGGTCGTGTGTTAGTAGAAGGCATTGATTATACAGTTAATTATCAGTTAGGGCGTGTTCAAATTTTGGATGAAGCTTTAAAAGCGTCCAATACGCCTATAGAAGTTTCAACAGAAAACAATGCGGTTTTTGGTCAGCAAACAAGACGCTTCACTGGTATTAATGTAGAGCATAAGTTCAACGAAAACTTTGTTTTGGGTGGTACCCTTTTAAACTTGAATGAGCGACCAATAACTCAAAAAGCAAATTATGGTACCGAACCTATAAACAACACCATCTTTGGTTTTAATGGGAACTACTCAACTAAAGTACCTTTTCTAACTAGATTAGCAAATGCGTTGCCGAATATTGATACAGATGTAGAATCTAATTTATCATTACGTGGTGAATTTGCATATCTAGCACCGGGTTCTCCAAAAGGAACGAATTTGAATGGTGAAGCGACCTCATATGTTGATGATTTTGAAGGGTCTCAAAATGCTATCGACTTAAAATCACAACAGTCCTGGTATTTGTCAAGTAGACCTTTAGATTTAATTGGTTCACCTGGAGATGATGCGAATGGTATTCAAAACGGGTATGGTAGAGGCTTGTTAAACTGGTATAGTATCGACCCGATTTTTTATAGCAGTCAACGTCCTAACGGTGTGTCAGATAATGATATTTCGAGCTTATACACAAGTCGGGTATTTATTAATGAACTTTTTCCAGATAGAGATTTGGTTCAAGGTCAAAACTCAGTATTAAACACACTAGATTTAGCATATTACCCAACCGAAAGGGGGCCATATAATTTTGACCCTGCGGCAACTAATAATGTTATTACTAACCCACAAGATTCTTGGGCAGGGATAACCCGTCAATTAACTTCTACAGATTTTGAACAACAAAATGTTGAATATATCGAGTTTTGGTTACAAGATCCGTTTCAAGATAGTCCTACAAATTCAGGGGGTAAATTGGTATTTGACCTTGGTAATATATCAGAAGATATTATCAAAGATGGTAGAAAAATATATGAGAACGGTCTGCCTAAAGATGGAAACATCGATTTGCTTCCCGTTACAGCGTGGGGTAGTGTGGTGCCTCTAAACCAATCTTTGATATATGCCTTTGATACGACTGGGGAAGAACGAACTAATCAAGATGTTGGTTATGATGGTTATGATGATGCTGAAGAGGTGTTAAAATTCGGTGCTAGTTTTGGGTCTGACCCAGCAAACGATAATTACACCTATTTTTTAAATGCTGACGGAAATATTTTTGATAGGTATAAAAAGTACAATGGCGTGGAAGGCAATACACCGGACACGTTTTCAAATACAGATAGAGGCGCTAATACGCAACCTGATGTAGAGGATATTAATCGTGATAATACTATGAACACGATTGATAGTTATTTTGAATATGAATTGGATATAACCAGATTAAATTTGCCAACTTCTGAAGCAGATTTTAAAAACATTCCAAATAGCAATCCTTTAAAAGAATTTCTTGTAGATTTTAAAGATAGACCTCGTGCGCTTCCAAATGGAGACACAAGAAATGTACGTTGGTATCTCTTTAGAATTCCTGTTCAAGGCAGTCACGCAAAACCTGTTGGAGGCATCAGCGATTTAAGATCGGTTCGATTTACGCGTGTATTTCTTAAAGAATTTTCAGAGCCTACAGTATTTCGTTTTGGAACTCTAGATTTAGTAAGAAGTGAATGGAGACGCTATACACAGGCCTTAGATAAAAACGACCCATCGCCAGAGGATCCTCAAACCGATTTTTCAGTAGGTGTTATTGGAACTTTAGAAAACGAAGGCAGTTATCAACCACCTCCAGGTATTGACCCCGAAGAGTTATTCAATAACAATACGGTGGTTCAACAAAACGAACAGTCGTTGGTAGTTAATGTGTGTAATTTAGAATCGGAAGACTCTAAAGCAGTTTACAAAAACATAAATATTGATATGCGACAATATAAACGCTTACGTATGTTTATGCATGCCGAAAGAGATGATGCTGGAACACTTGGAGATAATGAACTTGTTGGATTTATTCGAATGGGTAACGATTTAACTGAAAACTATTATCAAATTGAAATTCCTTTACAGGTTTCTACAACTACAACTAGAGAAGGCCTTTGGCCAGAAAATAACGAAATTAATTTAGCAATTGAATTGCTAGGAAAAATTAAAGCATTAGGCATTTCAGATGGCAGTTTATCAAATTTGGACCCAACATTTTATGATGTTATTGGGAACGATTTAGTTTCGGTAACCGATCCATTTGGTGGATATGTAGCAGGTCAACATAGAATAGGAATAAAAGGAAATCCTAACTTTGGAGACATTAGAACACTTATGGTTGGGGTTAAAAATACTACCGATAGAGATGATGTTTGTGCTGAAGTTTGGTTTAACGAACTTAGATTGTCCGATATGGATAACGAAGGTGGTTGGGCAGCAGTACTAAGCTTAGATACCAACATTGCCGATTTTATGAATATTAGTGCTACGGGCAGACAAAGCACTTCGGGTTTTGGTTCTCTTGAGCAAGGACCCAGCCAGCGTAGTTTAGAAGATGTAAAGCAATACGATGTGGTAACCAATATTAATGTTGGGCAACTATTACCCAAAAAATGGGGGATTCAAGTACCCTTTAATTATGGTCAAAGCGAAGAGCTTATTACACCTAAATACGATGCATTTTATAAAGATTTAACGTTAGATTCTCGCTTACAAGCGGCTAATTCAAATGCTGAAAGAGATCAGGTAAACGAACAATCGGAGGATTATACAAAACGCCAAAGTATCAATTTTATCGGAGTTAGAAAAACCAGAACCACAGAAGCAAAACCACGTTTTTACGATGTTGAGAATTTAACCTTTAATTATTCATATAACAAAGTAGAACACCGGGATTTTGAAATAGAAAATGCAACAAATAAAACAGTACGAGTTGGTGCTAATTATGCTTTCAATTTTAACCCTCTAACTATTGAGCCTTTTAAAAAGAACGATTCGTTATTTACAGGTAAATATTGGAAAATTTTAAAGGAATTCAACTTCAATTTATTACCTACAAGTTTCACTATTAATTCTGATATAAACAGACAATTCAACAGACAAAAATTTAGGGAAATTGACCTTGGTGGGCCAAATATCGGCATTGAAGAATTGTTTAGAAGAAACTATACCTTCGATTTTCAATACACAATTAATTATAATCTAACCAAATCATTAAATTTAAATTTCACAGCAGCCAATAATAATATTGTTAGAAATTATTTTAAGGATAATATTATAAATGGTGAGCAAGATGAAACCTTAGATGTTTGGGATGGTTTCTTAGATTTTGGAGACCCAAATAGACAATCTCAAAATTTAGGAATAACGTATGAATTGCCAATAAATAAAATTCCGACCTTCGACTTTATTAACGCTACGTATCAATATAGTGGAGATTTTGAATGGCAAAAAGGGTCTGATTTATATGGGGAATTAGAATTAGACGGTATAACTTATGACTTAGGAAACACCATTCAAAACGCCAATACACATAATATTAATACAACTTTAGATATGAATAAGTTGTATAGATATATAGGTTTAGTAAAAAAACCTATTTCTAGAGCAAGAACTCGAACAGCGCCTCAAGGTTCACCTCCAGGGACAAACCAGAATAATGCACAACCAAAAATTAAGAATCAATCGGTTACTAAATTATTAAATGTAGGAGTTGATATATTAACAAGTATTAAAAGAATTCAGGTTAATTATTCTGAGAATAATGGAACATTTTTACCAGGATATCTAAACACACCTGGGTTTGTTGGAACTTTAAAACCAACCACAGGATTTACTTTTGGTAGCCAAAGCGATATTAGATTTTTGGCAGCAAGACGCGGTTGGCTTACAGTGTTTCCAGAGTTTAATCAGCAATTTACAACTACAAATACCAAGCAATTGGATATTTCAGCAAGTTTAGAACCTGTAAGAGATTTAAAAATTGATATAGTTGGAAACAGAACCTATTATGAAAATTACACTGAAAACTTTAGAGTCAATGATAATGCAGGGCAATTTGAATATGAATCGTTAACGCCTAATACTTTCGGTAATTTTAATATATCAACGATATTAATTAAAACAGCTTTTGCTAAAAGCGATGAAACCACATCGGATGCATTTAACGATTTTAGAGCCAACAGATTAATTGTTGCAAGGCGACTAGCTGAACAAAATGGCGCCGATGTAAATGATATTGATGCACAAGGGTACCCATTAGGATTTGGAAAAAATAGTCAGGCGGTATTATTGCCGGCGTTTTTAGCAGCTTATTCTGGGCAAGATGCGAGCAATGTAAAAACCACTGCTTTTAGAGATCTGCCTATTCCAAACTGGGATCTAAAATATACAGGATTCATGAAGTTCGCATGGTTTAAAAAGAATTTTAAACGTTTCTCTTTAACACATGGCTACCGTTCAACATATACTATTAATCAATTTCAATCCAATTTAGATTATGTGCAACCAGATTTTTCGATTGCGTATTCAGATCAACCGAATGAAGTAAAAGACCAGGCAGGAAATTATAAAAACGAAATTCTTTATAGCAATATAAACTTAACAGAAATGTTTAGTCCGTTAATCAGAATAGATTTCGAAATGCAGAATTCTATTAAAATTTTAGCTGAAATTCAAAAAGACAGATTGTTGTCGTTAAGTTTTGATAATAATTTGATGACCGAGGTTCAAGGATATGAATATACTATAGGTTTAGGTTATAGAATTAAAGATTTGCGAATTCGCTCTAATTTGGCAGGGCCAAGCAAACGTATTATAAGCGATTTAAATATGAAAGCCGATGTGTCGGTAAGAGATAATAAAACCATTATTAGATATTTAGATTTAGAAAATAATCAAATAACATCGGGTCAAACCATTTGGGGAATAAAATATTCGGCAGATTATGCTTTCAGTAAAAACCTAACAGCAATCTTTTATTTCGATTATACATTCGCAAAATATGCTATATCAACAGCATTTCCGCAAACTACCATTAGATCTGGGTTTACTGTAAGATATAATTTTGGTAATTAACAAGCAATCTAGTTGAATTTAAAATTTGAATAAATACATTTGTAAAATAAACGAACTTAAAATAATATAATGAATATTCCATCAGAATTAAAATATACTAAAGACCATGAATGGATTAGTATGAATGGCGATATAGCTACTATTGGTATTACGGATTATGCCCAAAGTGAATTAGGCGATATTGTATATGTTGAAGTAGAAACAGTTGATGAAACTCTAGAAGCCGAAGCAGTTTTTGGAACCGTTGAAGCAGTTAAAACGGTATCAGATTTATTTTTGCCATTAACTGGGGAAATTATTGAATTTAATGAGGCTTTAGAAGATGAGCCTGAAAAGGTAAATACAGACCCTTATGGAGCCGGGTGGATGATAAAACTTAAATGTTCAGACCTTTCAGAAGTTGAAAACCTGCTATCGGCCGATGCTTATAAAACACTTGTAGGTGCTTAAAAAAGGGTTGCTCCTTATTAGTATATTATACACAGTTGTTTTAACTACTCTATGTTTAGTTAGGCTTGATAATATGCCAAATGTAGGAGTGACTTTTAGCGATAAAATATTTCATTTATTGGCTTATGTGGTTTTAACTTTTTTATGGATTAATACCATATTATATAAGTTTGAACTAAAAAAACAAAGCGCCATATTATACGGCGCTATTTTTTGCATAATCTTTGGTATAGTTATTGAAGTACTACAAGGAAGTTTAACATCTTATAGATCCTCAGATTTTTATGATGTTGTAGCAAATACTTGTGGGGTGTTACTAACCGTATTCTTTTTGTCAATAAAAAAATCAGCAGTTATTAAAAAGTAATAAACACTTGCTTATTTGATAAATAAATAGTTATTTTAGCAATCTTGAAAAACGATTAAATTATGGAACTTAAAAAAAATCCTCAAGCAAATGTTGGACGTAACAGTTCACTTTATTTCGCAATTGGTTTAGCATTAATGCTTTTTTTAACCAATTTCGCCATCAATTATAAAACTTACGATAAATCTGCAATTGATATAGGTCAATTGAACCTGGATCAGGAATTGGATGAAGAAATTCCAATTACCGAGCAAATTCAAACACCACCACCACCGCCACCACCACCTGCGGCACCAGAAGTTATTCAGGTTGTAGAAGATGAGGAAGAAGTTGTGGAAACTGTTATAGAATCTACAGAGTCTGACCAAGAACAAAAAATTGTTAAGGTGGAGGCTATAAAATTAGTAGATATGGACGAAGACATTGAGGTGCCATTTTCAGTTATTGAAAACGTACCAGTATTCCCAGGATGTGAAGGCGGTAATAATGACGCTAAGAAAAAATGTATGTCTGATAAAATTTCAGATTTCGTAAATAAAAAGTTTAATACGGACCTAGCTAGCGAACTAGGTTTGTCAGGTAGACAACGTATTAATGTAATTTTCAAAATTGATAAAACAGGTAATATTGTGGGTATCCGTGCTAGAGCACCGCATCCAGGTTTAGAAAAAGAGGCGTCTCGTGTTATTGGGTTACTTCCTAAAATGCAACCGGGGAAACAACGTGGGAAAGCGGTAACTGTTCCTTATTCTTTGCCAATAATTTTTCAAGTACAAGATTAAATTGTATACCTGTTAATGCAGGAATCTTAATATCTAAAATCCCGTTACAAAATTTGTAACGGGATTTTTTTAGGAATGCATTATTAAAAATATAGTATCTTTCTGCTTTAAATCAATTCTTAATTTATTTTTATGAAAAGATTCGTTGCACTACTCCTACTTTTAGTTCAATATAATACCTATTCCCAAGAAAACGTCTTATATGAGAAGCCCCCGGTTTTTTCAAATTGTGACAGTTTAGAAATTTTAGATCTTCAAAAGTGTTTTGATAAAAATGTTTATTCTCGTATTTATGATAATTTTAAAATTCCAGAAAACGTTACTATAGAAAATTATAAAGGGGAAGTTGTTGTTCTTTTTGAGGTGGATACCACGGGACTATTTAAAGTAATCTACATTGATGCCATGTACGATTCTTTGAAAACAGAAGCTAAACGGGTATTCGGAATGTTTCCAAAAATTCAACCAGCAACTTACAATGGAAGAAAAACCTATAAACAATATTCTATTCCTGTAAAAATACCATTAGTTAATCAAGCTATAGTAACACAAGATTTGGCAAAACAAAACGAGATATCTGTGCAAGAACAGCTGGCTAAAGCAGAATATGATAATGTAAACAAGTCGCTAAAAGATTTTGAGAATAAAGCATATAGCAGTCAATTAAATATACCCTTTGTTCATGGTGAGTACTCTAAATTCGATAGAAACATGAATCTTGTTGGATCTAATAGTCACACGGCTTCAAAACCATTTGTGTATGAGGATGTTTCAAAATATTACGATTTTAAAGTTGAAAAAGAAAAATTACAAAAAGAGACCGATACTTGGGCAGGAAGAAAACTTTGGAATGAACATTTAGTGCAATTACAAGGAAATGATTATTGGTTTACGATTGATCCTATTTTCGATTTGGAAGTTGGAAAAGATACTGATGCTGATTTTAATTCAACTTATAATAATACACGTGGTGTTTTAGTGCAAGGTGGTTTAGGAGACAAGTTAAATTTTTATGCTTCTGTTTTTGAAAGTCAGGGCCGATTTGCGCAATACGTAAATGATTATGCCGAAAGTTTAAAAGCCTTTGGACCTGATCCTGCCATTATTCCAGGGCGAGGTATTGCTAAACGTTTTAAAACCGATAGTTATGATTATCCTGTAGCAGAAGCCTATTTGTCGTATGCCCCTGCAAAGTTTATAAACGTCCAGTTTGGGCATGGTAAAAATTTTATTGGTGATGGCTATCGCTCGTTATTAGTGAGTGATGTGGCGAGTCCTCATCCGTTTTTAAAATTGAACACTACCTTTTGGAAAATTAAATATACCAATACTTGGATGTGGTTAAAAGATGTACGTCCAGAAGTAGAGCAGGACAAAGCATTTTTAACTAAATATATTGCAAACCATTATTTAAGTTGGAATGTTTCCAGAAAATTAAATATAGGATTGTTCGAATCGGTATTATGGACCAATAGTAACAATAGGGGCTTCGATGTGAACTATTTAAACCCTATTATTTTTTATAGAGCCATTGAGTTCCAAACAGGACAAGGCGCAGGAAACGCCCTTCTTGGAGCTTCAGCAAAATACAAGTGGAATGATAATATAAATGTGTATAGTCAGTTTATTTTAGATGAATTTTCCCTTAGCGATATAAAAGGTGGTGAAAAAAGCTGGAAAAATAAATATGGTTATCAGTTAGGGGTTAAATATTATAACGCCTTTAAAGTTGATAATTTATTATTGCAATTTGAGTATAATCGTATACGCCCATATACCTATTCTCATAATACTATTGTGCTTAATTATGCCCACAACAACCAATCTATGGCGCATTTATGGGGAGCAAATTTTAGTGAAGCGATACTTATTGGGCGTTATCATTACAAGCGTTGGTTTGCCGATGCTAAACTTATTTTTGGTGTGCGTGGGTTAGATTTTAATAACGGAACCGACAATTTTAGTTATGGGGGCGATATTTATAGAGATTATAACGACCGTCCTTTTGATACGGGAGTAGAAGTAGGGCAAGGCATAAAAACCAAAACCTTTAATGGAAATTTACAGGCAGGTTATGTAATAAATCCAGGTTCAAATTTGAAAATTTTTACCGATATAACCGTTAGAAACTTTAACCCAGAAGCAGAAACTGCAACTACATTTAAAAACAATACCGTTTGGTTTAATTTTGGAGTTAGAACCGATTTGTTTAATTGGTATTTTGATTTTTAATTTTCATTCCAACTAGAAAAGGAGAATCCCCCTTGATATTTAATTATTTCTTCAAACTGAGATAAAAAGTACGTTTTATTTTTTCGCTATTTATAAAACTCCAACTATAACCTAAATCGTCATAAATTTTGGTGATATTTTTATTCGACACCACTTCATCTTCAGTTTTTCCGGCCGCTATTTCAGCGGAAACAGTTTCTTTAAGATTTTCGAGCATACTTAAGAAAAATTGATATTCTTTTTTGTTTGACATTTTTCCATGACCAGGAATTATTTTAGTATGCTCGTCAATAAGAATTAATGCTTGTTTTACAGCATCAATATATCCATTAACAGTTCCCCCAGAGTCTAAATCGATATATGGGTAAAGCTCACTAAAAAATGTGTCGCCAGTATGAAGTATATTACTTTCTGTAAAATATAATAGAGCATCCCCATCTGTGTGGGCATTATCAACATGAAAAATAAACACTTGCTCACCATTTAGGTAGATACTTAATTTATCATTGAAAGTAATTATTGGCAGGCTTTCCTTCGCGGGTAAAAGCTTATCTGCAGAGGCGTCATTTAAACGTTTATATGCATTGTCGTGTGCAATAACCGTTGTTCCAAGTTTTTTAATATTCGCATTACCACCTGTGTGATCGCCATGATGGTGTGTATTTACTAAAAATTTAATTTGCTTGTCACTTATGGCTTTTATAGCGTCTAAAATTTTAGGAGTTAAAGGTGCGTATTGACTATCAATCATAAAAACCCCATCGTCACCTATCGAAATACCAATATTACCACCCTGACCTTCTATCATATAGATGTTATCAGATAATTGATGTGTTTTTATAACAACATCATTATTTTGAGCAACGGTTATGATTGTTGTAAAAAAAACAATAATGGTGTAAATCGATTTTAGAATTCTCATAATACTTTTTAAATTAAGATACTAAAACTTACAACCTTAAAATGATGATTTTACTCTAATAAAGCGTTGGTTGTAATTAATTTTCAAAGTATCTTTGCACTCGCAATGAAAAACCATAAGGCGAATAAATCGTTGAGCAATTCAAATACTTCATTAACAGTCCCTACTGTAATTTCAGATTTTAAAGAAATCACGAAAATGCGCTTATCATTAAGTGTGGTGTTTTCTTCTATTGCAGGGTATTTGTTAGGGGTTGATACGGTTGATTTTAATACCTTGAGTTTATTAGCTTTGGGTGGTTATTTTATGGTGGGTGCATCCAACGCGTTTAATCAAATTATTGAAAAAGATTTAGATGCATTAATGAACCGTACAAAAAACAGACCCATTCCTGCAGGACGTATGTCGGTAACTACTGCTTTTATCATTGCATCTATTTTTACACTACTAGGCATTATTGTTTTATACACCATCAATAAGCAAACGGCTATGTTTGGTGCTATTTCCATTTTTTTATATACTTGTGTTTATACCCCTTTAAAAACGAAAACGCCTTTGTCGGTTTTTGTTGGTGCCATACCAGGAGCTATCCCTTTTATGTTAGGTTGGGTAGCGGCTACCAATAATTTTGGTGTTGAACCAGGGACCTTATTCGCTTTGCAATTTTTCTGGCAGTTCCCTCATTTTTGGGCAATTGGCTGGTTTTTATATAAAGATTATGAAAGAGCTGGATTCTTTATGTTGCCTACCGGGAAGCAAGATAAAGGAACTGCAGCCCAAACCGTTATGTATACTATTTGGACATTAATTGTTTCTGTAATTCCTGTGTTTGGTTTTACGGGGTCTTTAAAATTATCAATTGTAGCAGCAGTTTTAGTTTCTATTTTAGGCTTAGGAATGTTATATTACGCAATTAAATTATTTAAAGAAATGACTGAAAAGGCTGCAAAACAATTAATGTTGGCAAGTGTAGCATATATTACATTAGTACAAATTGTATACGTAATAGATAAATTTATAAGATAACCATGGATTTAACACAAGGTACTTTAGAGGAAAAAAATAACAGAGCAAGAAAAATGATGCTTTGGTTCGGAATTATTTCACTTATTATGTCGTTTGCAGGATGGACTAGCGCCTTTGTTGTGAGTAGTTCTAGGCCCGATTGGTTAAAAGATTTTGTGCTTCCTAATGCTTTTATAATAAGCACTATGGTCATTGTGTTAAGTAGTTTTTCATTCCTTTTAGCTAAAAAAGCCTTAAAAGATGACAATAGAAAGGCAACCATGCTTTGGTTATTTGTCACACTAATTTTAGGTATTATTTTTATTTTTAATCAATTTTCAGGTTTTCAACAAATTATAGATTTGGGTTATAATTTTACCGGCCCCACCAGTAATGTAACCATGTCTTACATCTATTTAATAGCAATTGTGCATATGTTACACGTAGTTGTAGGCCTAATTTGCTTGCTGGTTGTAATTTATAATCATTTTAAACAAAAGTATAATGCTACAAAAATGCTTGGTTTTGAACTTGCAGCAACCTTTTGGCATTTTATAGATATTCTTTGGGTATATCTCTTTTTGTTTTTATATTTCGTCAGATAAATAAATTCAGTATTTTTGTAAAAATTTTTTTAAAAAACAACCATAATATATGAGTACTACAGTTGCAACCACTGGAACAGAAGGAAAAGCTTGGGGTGGAGGTAATAAGCCTCTAAATGCCAGTTACGGTAAAATGATGATGTGGTTTTTCATCGTTTCGGATGCTTTGACATTTTCCGGGTTTTTAGCCGCTTACGGATTTTCAAGATTTAAGTTTATAGATTCATGGCCTATTGCCGATGAGGTTTTTACTCACGTACCATTTTTACACGGTCAAGAGTTGCCAATGATTTATGTAGCGTTTATGACGTTTGTACTTATTATGTCGTCTGTAACAATGGTGTTGGCGGTTGATGCAGGCCACCATTTAAACAAGTCCAAAGTAACTATATACATGTTGCTAACTATTATTGGAGGTTTAATATTCGTTGGTTCTCAAGCATGGGAATGGGCAACATTTATTAAAGGCGATTTTGGTGCGGTACAAACAAAAGGTGGTAATATTTTACAATTTGTAAATACTGAAGGGCAGCGAGTAGCTTTAAGAGATTTTGTGGTTGCGGGACCTCATGAAAGAGAACAACAAGAACCTAAAAATGGTATTTGGTTTGTTAAAGAAGGAAGCCTACCAACCTATACTGTGGAAGAAGTAATTCATGGTTTAGAATCTAATGAAAATGTATTGGTAAGAACACAAATTCTTAACGAGCATGGACATAAAATAGTGCTTTCAAGAGAAGAATCGTTAATGCAATTAAAAACTAACGGAAAGCATATTGTAGAAGGTGCTAATTTGCATGAAAATGAATATGGTTCGCCATTATTTGCAGATTTCTTTTTCTTTATAACTGGGTTTCACGGATTCCACGTTTTTTCTGGAGTTATTATTAACATCATTATTTTCTTTAATGTGATATTAGGAACCTACGAAAAACGCAAAAGTTACGAAATGGTTGAAAAAGTCGGTTTATATTGGCACTTTGTAGATTTAGTTTGGGTATTTGTATTTACATTCTTTTACCTAGTTTAATAATTATAATTTTAGTTTAAAATGGCACACGCACATAAATTAGAAATCTTTAGAGGTTTAATTAAGTTTAAATCGAATACTCAAAAAATTTGGGGTGTTTTAATCTTCCTTACTATCGTAACTTGTGTTGAAGTAGTGTTAGGGATATATAAGCCAGAATCTTTAATGGGGCATTTTTTAGGAATGAAAATATTGAACTGGATTTTTATCATATTAACTTTAGTAAAAGCCTATTATATTACTTGGGATTTTATGCACATGCGTGATGAGGTAAAAGCATTGAAACTAATGGTAGTATGGACTGCAATATTCTTAATTTTATATTTATTATTCATTCTATTACAAGAAGGTGGTTATATTTTTGACGTGTATAAAGACGGATATATAAAAACAGATTTTTAGCGAATTATTATTTTGTTAAATAGATATATTAAGGCGGTTTTTAAACCGCCTTTTTTTATTTTTGTAACATCTTTATTAATAAGTATAATAAGCATCTAAATGAACTATAAAAAAGCGGGTCGGTATGTAGTTTTAGGAATTTTATTTTTTCTTCCTGTTACTTTTTTATTGTTTTTGTATCCGGCAACGCATAACTACACACCACTTGATATAGTAAATCAATCCGTTTCAGAACTAAATAAATTTGAATCAGAGTCAGAAGAGCAAATTATTTTAAAAGATCATATTACGGTGCTTGGTTTTTTAGGGACACAACCCATGGAAAATGTAATTGCAGCATCTAATTTAAAAGAATTAGTTTACGATAAATTCAAAGGGTTTAAAAAATTTCAAATGGTTATTGTAATGCCTTTAGGCACTGAAGATGCTGCTCAGAAACTTAAAAGTGAAATTAACACTTACGAAGATTTAAAGTTTTGGCATTTTGTTTTTGGCGAACCAGACGCCATTAAACGTGTTTTTTTTAGTTTAAAAAGTAAAACCGATTTAAACGAGAATTTAGCGACTAATGATGTGTTTGTAGTTGATAAAGATTTGAATCAACGAGGGCGGTTAGATGATAGAACAGAAAATGAAATAGAAAAGAACAAGCCTGAGTATATTTTGGGTTCTTATGATTGTATTGAAGTTGCCGAAATTAAAAATAAAATGAGCGACGATTTACGTATTTTATTTACAGAATACAGGCAAAAGCGAAAAGGAGAGTTTAATTCTGATACTAGAAGAGCAAACGATTTAAATAACAAAGATGAAAAAAACTAATTATTCATACATAGGTATTTCTTTTATTATTTTGGTTTTTGGCATTTATTTCGTTCCAAGAATAATTGATAGAATTACAAGTGCTGATGTTAGTAGGAATGAAAGTAGAAGCGATTTTGCAAATGATAATAAATCAACGCTTTCCGATTTATCATTTATTGAAATTAATGGAGAACCTAAAAAAGTTCCAGCTTTTTCATTTACGGATCAAAACGGTAAAATCATTACTAATAAAGATTATGAAGGGAAGGTTTTTGTTGTTGAATTCTTTTTTACAACATGCCCAACTATTTGCCCACGAATGAATGCGAACCTTATTAAAATTCAAAATACCTTTGAAGAATTTAAAAACTTTGGAGTAGCATCTTTTACTATAAATCCCGATTATGATACGCCCGAAATTCTTAAAGTGTATGCAGAAAAGTATGGCGTAATAAGCGCTAATTGGCATTTAATGACCGGCGATAAAGAAGCTATTTATAAACTGTCAAACGAAGGGTTTAACTTATATACTGCGGAAGAATCAGAGGTTGCAGGTGGTTTTGAACATTCTGGAAATTTTGCTTTAATTGATAAAAACGGATTTATACGGTCAAGAAAAGATGAATTTGGGAATCCTATTATTTATTACAGAGGAATAGTCTCTGAATTAGAAAAAGTTGATGACGATGGGGCGCCTGAAGAAATAAGTAAGTTAAAAGAAGATATTAAAAAATTGCTAAATGAATAAATCAAAAGAAATTTTAGACGATAAAAAATATAATAAATGGATTGTAATTTTAGCAATAATAATTCCTGTTGCAGTCGCCGTTCTATCTAGAATGAAACTTCAAGATTTTGGAATAGAATTACAACCATTAACCTTTTTGCCGCCTATTTATGCCACTATAAATGGAGTTACTGCTTTGGTTTTAATTTTAGCAGTAATTCAGATTAAAAAAGGAAACAGAACAAACCACGAAAAGTTAATGAAGTTTGCTATTATGCTTTCAGTTGCTTTTTTAGTAATGTATGTGGCGTATCATATGACGAGCGATTCAACAACATTTGGTGGTGAGGGTATTATTAAATACATCTACTATTTTATTTTGATAACCCATATTTTGTTATCTATTATTATTATACCATTTGTACTTATAACATATGTAAGAGCCATAACTAATAACATTGAAAAACATAAAAAAATAGCAAAAATTACATTTCCTATGTGGCTGTATGTTGCGGTTACAGGTGTTATAGTTTATATTATGGTTTCACCCTATTACGCTTAAAATGAAACAAAAAATCTTCTTTTATCTCTTATCTTTTATCTTTTGTCTAAATAGCAATGCGCAATGTGCCATGTGCAGGGCGGTATTAGAAAGCGAAGAGGGACAAGTAGCCGCTGAAGGTATTAATGATGGTATTGTATATCTAATGGCTGTTCCTTACATTTTAATTGTAGGGATTGGATATTTTATTTACAGAAAATAC
Organism: Mariniflexile sp.; assembly: GCA_051275695.1. Lineage (GTDB taxonomy): Bacteria > Bacteroidota > Bacteroidia > Flavobacteriales > Flavobacteriaceae > Mariniflexile. The sequence continues at coordinate 43,211 of JBNMNO010000003.1, read as the reverse complement.
AATACGTTAAAAAAATAATAAGAAGTTTTCTTACTGAAACGTGTAACATTTCTTTGTCTCACTAGTCTAACTATTAAGTTTCAAATGATTTAATAACTAATCAAGAATAATGTTAGAAATCCGTCAGTTACATAAATCCTATCCTATAGGTGATTCTAGTTTACACGTATTAAAAGGTATCGATCTTACTGTTGAAACTGGCGAGATGGTTGCTATTATGGGGTCTTCTGGTTCTGGAAAATCAACACTGCTCAATATAATAGGGATGTTGGACGAAGCCGATTCAGGAGACTATATATTAGATGGGTTACCTATAAAAGACTTAACAGAAAAGAAAGCAGCAGTTTATAGAAATAAATTTTTAGGATTCATATTTCAATCATTCAATCTTATAAATTACAAAAACGCTCTTGAAAACGTAGCTCTTCCTTTATACTATCAAGGAATGAAACGAAAAGAACGCCAAGAGTTGGCCATGTTTCATTTGGAAAAAGTTGGGTTGACTAATTGGGCGCATCACTTACCTAAAGAACTTTCAGGCGGACAAAACCAACGTGTTGCGATTGCAAGAGCATTAGCTGCAAATCCTAAATTATTGTTGGCTGATGAGCCTACAGGGGCTTTAGATTCTAATACGTCTCATGAAATCATGGAATTTATTCAGCAGTTAAATGATGAAGGCAAAACCATTTTAATAGTTACGCATGAAGAAGATATTGCCCACATGTGTAAGCGTATTGTGCGTTTGGTAGATGGTGTTATAATGGAAGACAAAAAAGTAGAACAAGTAAGAGTTACCCAGAATGTTTGATTTAGATCTTTGGCGAGAAATATTCCAGAGTATTAACAAAAACAGAACACGAAGTTTATTATCTGGCTTTACAGTAGCATTTGCAATTTTGTTATTTACCATTCTTTTTGGTATTGCCAATGGCTTGCAAAACACTTTTAAAGAGGCTTTTGGTACAGATGCAAACAACTCAATAATAGTTTTTCCTGGTAAAACAACAAAAGCTAATAAAGGGCTTCAAGTTGGGAGACAAATTCAGTTTAAAAATGAAGATCGTGAGTTTATATTAGACGAATTTGGCAAAAAAGTTCAGTATATAACATCGAAAGTAAATAAAAGCGTAAGCGCTTCTTATAAAGGCGAAAAAAACAATTACGAGGTTAGAGGTGTCTATCCAGAATATATGTTTATTGAAAAAAATATAATAAAAAATGGACGCTATATAAACCAGAATGATTTAAACAATAAAGCCAAAGTTGTTGTTATAGGAAGGGTTGTTGAAGACTATTTGTTTTTTAAGGAAAATGCCATTGGGAAATATATAAATTTAAGCGGGATCCTTTACAAAGTTGTTGGCATTTTTACTGATGATGAAGGAGATAACGAAGAGAGTGTTATTTACATGCCCATAACCACAACTCAATTTGTTTATGGCAATAATGACTTTGTTGATTTAATACATTTAACTTATAATCCAGAAATGAATTCCGATCAGGCGTTGTCTTTTGGAAATTTGCTAACAAAAAAATTGAAAGATCGGTTTTCAGTCGCAAACAGTGATCAAAGAGCTATTAGAGTAAGGAATATGGCTCAAGGTACTAAAGCGGTTGACCAAATGACTACAGGTTTGACATTCATAATTTTAATAATAGGATTTGGAACTCTCATGGCTGGCATTGTTGGGGTAAGTAATATTATGATTTTTATTGTTAAAGAACGAACTAAAGAAATTGGTATACGAAAAGCTTTAGGGGCTTCGCCAAAATCTATAGTGTCTATTATTTTAATTGAATCTATACTAATTACAGCCATTGCAGGTTATGTTGGTTTGTTGCTGGGAGTAGGTACTCTTGAACTTGTAGGCCCTAGTTTAAAAGATTATTTTATTAAAGACCCTGGAGTGAGTAATAGTTTGGTAATTGGTGCCACGGTTACCTTAATCGCAGCCGGGGCAATTGCAGGCTATTTACCCGCAAAAAGGGCATCCAGAATTAAACCCATTGTAGCACTTAGAAACGATTAAGTATGTTTAAATTTTTATTCGAGAGAGATACATGGCAAGAAGTTTATGATAGCTTTAGTAAAAACAAACTAAGGTCTATTTTAACAATGGTTGGTGTATGGTGGGGCATATTATTGTTAATAGGTTTGTTAGGTTCTGCAAGAGGATTAGAAAATTCATTTAATCGATTATTTGGGAGTTTTGCAACAAACAGCGTTTTTGTTTGGGGACAAAGCACTAGTAAGCCGTTTAGAGGATTTCAAGAAGGGAGGCAGGTACAATTAACCTTAACAGATGCAAAAAAAATTGAAGAAAATGTTCAAGGTATTGAATTTGTGGTGCCTAGAAACTTAAATCAAGCCTTGGTTGTTAGAAATTTTCTTTCTGGAAACTTTGGCGTTTATGGGGATTATCCGTTGCTAGATCAGGTGCAAAAGAAAAAATTAATATATGGAAGGTTTCTAAATCAAAATGATATTGACGGCAATAAAAAAGTAGTTGCCATATCTGAAGATATTTATAAGCAATTATTTGAAAAAAACGAAAATCCTATTGGTGAATATTTACAAATAAATAGTATCAATTTTAAGGTAATTGGTATGTTTGAAAGTAGCAATGTGAACATGGGACCTTCTGCCGATATGCATATACCGTTTACAACTTTTCAACAAATTTACAATCAAGGTGATAGAATAAGTTGGATGATGATTACAGGAAAGCCTGAATATGATATTAAGCAAATCGAAGAAGATGCTAAATTACTTCTTAAAAATTTAAATGACGTTCATCCAAAAGATAAACGCGCTTTTGGTAGTTTTAATTTAGGAAAAGAATTTGCAAAAATAACAGGCTTTTTAACTGGTATGCAGTTTTTAACATGGTTTGTTGGTATTGCAACACTTATTGCAGGTGTTTTTGCAATTGGTAATATTTTACTTATCACAGTTAAAGAACGAACCAAAGAAATAGGAGTGCGTCGTGCCTTAGGCGCAACACCTTTTGAAATTAAACGACAAATTGTTGTTGAAGCTGTTTTTTTAACTTTAGTAGCAGGTGTTTTTGGAATCATAACAGGAGGGTGGATTTTAATAGGATTAGACGCCGCTTTTGGACAAGGAGAGGATGCGGCTATTGTAAACGCATCAGTGTCTATAGGGGTTGTATTTATAGCATTAATAATATTAGTGGTTTTAGGAACTTTAATTGGATTAATTCCTGCATTTAAAGCTACAAGTATTAAACCAATTCAAGCATTAAGAGAAGAATAAACAATCAAGAATAATAAAATGAATAAAACAGTAAAAATTATTTTAGTATTAGTAGTCATAATACTATTAGCATTCGTATTAAAATATTTTAAAGATTCAAACTCTAAGGATGTTGTAGACTTTAATGTAGATGAACCTTTTTATACTTCAATTAGAACCAAGGCGGTAGCGACTGGAAAATTAAACCCCGAGGAAGAAATTGAATTAAAACCCCAAATCTCTGGAATTGTAGATAAAATTTTAGTTGAAGAAGGTGATATTGTTAAAAAAGGTGATTTGATTGCTAAAATTAGAGTGGTGCCAAATGAGCAAAGTTTGGTGAGTGCAAAAAGTAGAATTGTATCAACAAAGTTATCGTATGATAATTCTAAAGTTTTATATGATAGAAATAAAACATTATTTGAAAAAGGGGTTATTTCAAAACAAGATTTCGAGAATAGTCAGTTATCAATCAACCAGGCAAAAGAAACTTTAGCACAGGCACAAAATGACTATCAGATAATAAAACAAGGGTCTATTTCTGGTGGCAGTTCTGCCAATACCAATATTATTGCTCAAATATCAGGGACTATTTTAGAAATTCCTGTTCGTGAAGGTGATCAAGTTATAGAGAGTAACAATTTTAATGCGGGTACAACTATAGCTACCATAGCAGATATGAGCCTGATGATTTTTGAAGGAAAGGTCGATGAAGCCGAAGTTGGCAAACTAAAAGAAGGTAAAGAAATAAAAGTGATACTTGGAGCTATTGGAGAAAAAGAATTCCCTGCTAAGTTAATTTTTGTTGCTCCAAAAGGCATTGAAGTAAATGGCGCTGTTCAATTTACAATCAAAGCCAATGTAACTATAGACTCAACTATTAATATACGAGCAGGATATAGTGCCAATGCCGAAATAGATATAGAAGGTAAAGACAGTGTGTTTGCCATTAAAGAGGGCTTATTGCAGTACAATAGAATTACAGAAAAGCCATTTGTAGAAATTCAAACAGGAGAAGGTAAATTTGAAAAGAAGGATGTAACCCTAGGTTTATCAGATGGTATTAATGTTGAGATTACCGATGGTATTAAAAAAGGTGATAAAATAAAGGTTTGGAACAAAGCATCAAAAGATGATGAAGATGAAGAAGACAAATAAAGAAGATAAAATGATTGATTTTAATATGTTTAAAATGAGGAATAGTTTTTTTATAGTTGTGTTTTTGGTGTGTATGTCATCTTTTGCACAAGAGAAAAAATGGACACTGGAAGCATGTGTAAATTATGCTCTAGAAAATAATATTTCAATTCAGCAATCACTTTTAGATCAAGATGTTGCTGGTATTGATAAAAGTCAGGCTTTGAGTAATTTTTTACCCAGTTTAAATGCAAATTCATCTTATAATATAAACACAGGAGCCAATATTAACCCAGCAACTAACCAGTTTGAAAACTCAACCTTTAGTTCTGCATCTGGTGGAATAACTTCTGGGATTAATATATTTTCTGGACTTCAAAACTGGAAAAGACTACAACGGGCTAAAATTAATAAGATTGCTGCTAGCTACCAGTTGGATAAAATGAAGGATGATATTTCACTTTTTGTGGCTAATTCATTTTTACAAATTTTAGCTAATAAAGAGCGACTTAAAGTATTACAAGGTCAAAATGAAGTCACAGAGCAAAACATAGAAAACACTTCGATATTAGTGGAATCTGGGGTGCTGCCCGAAGGGGACTTATTGGAAATAAAAGCTACTGAAGCAACACAGATACAGCAAATTATTCAAGCTGAAAACGATTTATTTATTTCAAAATTAGGCTTAGCACAAATACTTCAGTTAAAAGATTATGATTCGTTTGATATATTTGATGTAGATTATGGTTTAATACCAGAAACTATACTAGAAAAAAATCCTAAAGTTATTGTTGAAAAAGCAAAAGATGTAGTAAACGATATAAAAATTGCTAATTCTAATTTAGAGTTAGCCAAAAAAGATTTAGAAATAGCCAAGTCTAATTACTTTCCAACACTATCTGGTTTTGTAAGTTACAATGCAAGATGGTCTAGTTCTCAATCCAATCCGTTTACTGGCAATGAGATTGCTTTTATAGATCAGTTATATTTATTTGATGGTACAGCTGTTGGCTTAAGTCTAAACGTGCCTATATTTAATCAGTTTAATACGCACAACAGTGTTAAGCGAAGTAAAATAAATGTAGAGCGTTCAGAATTTCAAGAAAAGCAGGCTTTGTTAGATTTAGAATTAACAGTGTATCAAGCTTATAATGATGCCTTAAACGCAAAAAAGTCTTATGATGCTGCTTTAAAAGTAGAAGAAGCAAGACAATTGGCTTTTAATTATGCTAAAGAACGCTATGATGTAGGGTTATCAAATGCTTTTGATCTTAACCAATCTCGAACTCAATTTGATAATTCTCAATCTGATGTTATTCGAACCAAATTCGATTATATTTTTAGATTAAAAGTCCTTGAATTTTATTTTGGTATACCAATAATTAACTAAAAGGATATTTCATTTTGGCTTATATACTTAATATAGAAACCGCAACAACCAATTGTTCAGTATCCTTATCGCATAATGGGAAAACCACCCATTTAAAGGAAGATTACAATAATAACTATTCGCATGCCGAACGCTTGCATATATATATCGATGCTGTTTTAAACGAAGCAGGCATTACTTCTAAAGATTTGGATGCTGTCGCTGTAAGCAAAGGGCCTGGATCTTATACGGGCTTACGAATTGGAGTTTCGGCCGCAAAAGGCCTTTGTTTTGCCTTAGATAAGCCTTTGGTTTCTGTGTCTACTTTAGAAGCGTTAGCGCATCAAGTTATTTATAATGATGGCGTTATTGTTGCGATGTTAGATGCGAGACGTATGGAAGTATATTCAGCTATTTTCGACTCAAAACACAATCAAGTAAGGGAAACGGAAGCTCAAATTATAGACGCAGATTCTTTTAATAGTTATTTACAAGAAGGTAAAGTATATTTTATTGGGAATGGTGTTGAAAAAACCAAGACCTTAATCAATCATCCGAATGCTGTTTTTATTGAAGATAAACTACCATCTGCCAACGAAATGAGTTTTTTAGTATATAATAAATTCAAAATAATGGATACTGAAAATGTCGCTTATTTTGAACCCTATTACTTAAAAGATTTTGTGGCCTTAAAGCCTAAATCTTAACCTTTCTTTTTTATTTCTACTTGGTGAGGGTAAGGTATTTCAATTCCAGCAGCATCAAGAGCTATTTTTACATTTTCAGTAATATCAAAATACACATCCCAATAATGTTCTGTATTGCACCAAGGTCTAACCGCAAAATTTACCGAACTATCAGCTAATTCAGAAACATTTACCGAGGGAGCAGGTTCTTTTAAAACTTTAGGATGTAATGTTAAAACACTCATTAAAACTTCTTTTGTTTTTTTTATGTCAGAATCATATCCAACACCAAAAACCAAATCAACACGTCGGGTGCCCTCTGTGCTGTAATTAACAATGTTTCCATTAGATAAAGATCCGTTCGGAATAATTATTTCCTTATTGGAAAGACCTGTTAGTTTAGTTGTAAAAATCTCAATCTTTTTTACTGAGCCTATTTCTCCTTGCGCCTCTATAAGGTCTCCAATTTTAAATGGTTTAAAAATCATAATTAAAACGCCCCCGGCAAAATTCCCTAAAGAACCTTGAAGCGCTAATCCTATAGCTAAACCAGCAGCGGCGATAATAGCAGCAAAGGAGGTGGTTGGAATTCCTAAAGTTCCTAAAAGTGTTATAATTAAAAGAATTTTTAATCCCCAGCTGAAAAGATTTAATAAGAATTTTTGAAGGCTTTCATCATAATTACTTTTGGTCATTATTTTGCGAGTAGCCTTCAGTATTTTTTTGATAACCCAGGATCCAATGACCCATAAAACGATGGCTCCAATAATTTTAACACCATATTCCGCTGCTAAAGCAATCCATTTTTCTGTTTTGATGTTTTCTAAATTCATGGTTTTTATTTAAATTTTATACAAAGCCAAGCGCATTACACCTTTTAAAACCTAAATCAGGTTATAAAAAGGTTAAAAGGATTAGAGAAACATTGAACTTAACCCAATTATTGCAGGAACTGCCTGTACATAAAAAAGCTTTATTTTCTTAGTTGAATACGCTCCATAAACACCCGCAATAACAACACAAACAAGAAATAAAATAGCTATTTTTATATCATTTTGAATGATAGAATAGAGTAATCCTGCTGCTAAGAAACCATTATACAAACCTTGGTTGGCAGCCAATACTTTTGTTTCTTCGGCAAATTCTTTAGATTTTAATCCAAAGGTTTTTATGCCTTTTGGTTTGGTCCATAAAAACATTTCTAATATTAAAAAGTATATATGCTCAAAAGCGACTAAAGCGATTAAAAAGGTTGTTAAGAATCTCATTCTTTTAAAAATTTAATAGCTTGTTCCACCTCGGCTACAGGCAGCTTACAAGCCCTTTTTACACATACATAAATTAAAGTTTCATTAGGGTTATAGCGGTTTTCTAACAAGGGTAAATTGTTTTCCCCGGTACTTCCGGCAATCAGCTTATTGGGTATGTATGTTTTATTTAATTCCCGTAATTTTTGTTTTGCATCTTTTCCAACAATAGCTACTTCATAAAACGGATTCGAATAATTAAGCATTAAATCTAACCAGTTGGAATAGCCAGAAGCATACTCTTGCATTTCTGGTTTTACGTTGTTTAACATGGTAATTGCTGTTTTTCTATAGTTTTCATTATCGAAATAATGCGATAATTTAAACAGGTTTTTTGCCATCATAGAATTGCTGGCCGGAATTACATTGTCGCGATACTCGATACTTCTTGAAACTAAATTTCGGTCGGAATTAGAAGTAAAAAAGAACATTTTGCTTGATTCATCAAAAAAGTGCGTGTAAGTATAATTCGTTAAATCTTTAGCGGTAGTTAACCATTTTTCATTTAGGGTAACTTCATAAAGTGCTAAAAAGGCATCAATAGTAGCCGCATAATCTTCAAGATAGCCATTAATAGTGCTTTTGCCATTTTTATAATTATGATTTAATCCACCATCTTTTCGCATCTGGTTATATTTTATAAAAGTTGCATTTTTCTCTGCCGTATATAAATAGTCTTCATTATTAAATACTCTATAAGCATCCACATAGCCTTTAAGCATTAAAGCGTTCCACGAGGTTAATGTTTTGTCGTCTAATCTTGGTTTTGATCTTTTATTTCGAACTTCTAAAAGAATGGTATTCCAAGTTTTTGTTTTTTCTGTTAAAGTTTTAGGAGTTAGGTTGTTTTTTTTAATAAAGGAAGCATCATCTTCTTTCCTGATTAACACATAGTTATTGTGTTCCCAAAGACCATAATTGTTAACGTTGTAATAATCTGAAAACAATTCAAAGTCATCGGCTAAAAGTGCTTTAAGTTCATCTTTTTGCCAAACATAGAAAGCACCTTCTTCCAATTTACCCCCAGGATTGTTGCTATCTGCATCTAATGATGAATAAAAAGAACCATTTTCAGTGGTCATGTCCCGTTTAATATATTTTAAAGTTTCGGTAACAACATTTTTATATAATTCATTTTTTGTGATAAGGTAAGCGTCGGAATAAAGACTAACTAATTGGGCATTATCATAAAGCATTTTTTCAAAGTGAGGTACATGCCATTTAGTGTCTGTAGAATATCTTGAAAAACCACCTCCAACATGGTCAAAAACACCACCATAAGCCATTTTTGTGAGTGTTAGATTTACATATTCTTGCAGTTCATCATTATTATTTTGGTAGGCATATCGTAATAAAAAATGATAGTTATTAGGCATCATAAATTTAGGTGCTCTATTTAAGCCACCATCGTTAGAGTCAAATTGATTGGACCAATTTTTAACAGCGTCTTCCATGAAGCTTTTTTCAAAAACAGGTTCATCAGTGTTTAATTTAACAACATCTAATGATTTAATACCTTGTTCCAGTTTATCTGCATATTCAACTAATTTTTCAGGACTTTCAGTATACAGTTTTGATATCTGATTTAAAGCGCTCAGCCACTGTTCTTTTTTAAAGTATGTGCCACCCCAAACTGGTCTGCCATCTGGTAAGGCAATAACATTCATTGGCCAACCGCCACTTCCCGTCATAAGTTGTACAGCATTCATATAAACTTGATCAACATCTGGTCGTTCTTCCCTGTCAACTTTAATATTTACGAAATTTTTGTTCATTACTTGAGCCACCAAACTATCTTCAAAACTTTCATGTTCCATAACATGGCACCAATGGCAAGCGGCGTAACCAACACTGATAAGTATTAATTTATTTTCTTCTTTGGCTTTGACTAACGTTTTATCGTTCCAGGCATTCCAGTTTACTGGATTATGGGCGTGTTGCAGCAAATAAGGGCTGGTTTCGTTTATTAAATCATTGGTAAAAGGATATTCCATAGCTTCTTGGTTCTGACCTTTACAACTTACTAAAAAAATAAATATTAGGAATATAATATGTTTCATAAATCAAAGTTAGCGAAAATTTAGAACAAAAAAAGCGTTCAAATTTAGAACGCTTCTATTAAATTTTTTGAAATTATTACCCATTAATGGCCTCAACCATTTCTACTTTACCAGGAAGCATTTCTTTCAGCATATTTTCTATACCACTTTTTAAAGTATATGTTGAAGAAGGACAACCACTACAAGCACCTTGAAGCATAACGCTTACATTTTTGCTTTCGGCATCATAAGATATAAATTGAATGTTACCCCCATCACTGGCTACAGCGGGTTTTACATACTCTTCTAAAATATTAATAATTTCTTTTGAAATGTCATCTAAAGATTCAAAATGGGTATCTATTTGTGAGGTTGATTTTTTTAAAGTGTCAGCGGCATGTGGTAAAACCACATCTTTTCCCTTTTCAATATAACTTCTAATAAACTCACGAAGTTCTATAGTTATGTCTTGCCACTCAGCAATATCATATTTAGTTATTGAGACATAATTTTCGTCAATAAAAACACTTTTTACATACGAAAAATGAAATAATTCAGTTGCTAAAGGTGATAGTTTTGCTTCGTCAATTGAGGTGAATTCAAAAAGGGCAGTCACAATTTTTTTGTTAGCCACAAACTTCATTGCCGAAGGGTTTGGGGTGCTTTCGGCATAAACAGTAACAGGCACTTTTTTTGATACTGCAGATTCCTCAATTACGATACCGCCGTCGTTCAAAAATGTTTCAATTTGCTCTGCCATCTCATCTTGCACATCACTCCATTCAACAATTGCGTAGCGTTCAACAGCAATAAAATTTCCAGAAATATACACCTTTTTCACAAAAGGTAAATAAAACAATTGTTGCGCTAAGGGTGACGCTTTTGCTTCATCAATATTATTAAACTCAAAACTTTGATGCTTGGTTATAAATTCGTTTAATTCGAACTTAATTATGGTATTATTGGATGTTTCTTGCACAGAAACCTTGAAAGTATTCATTTTAGCTAATTTTTTGTAAAAATACAAAAGAAAACTTTAGATATCCATATATTTGAGTTTTGTTACATCTGTATGATTTGAGAAGATAAAGTTTTAAGCTTTATCTTTTTTATGAGTAATTTTTTAAGAATCAAGGCGTTTGTATAAAACCAAATTGCCTGTTATGAAATTTATGAGATTGAAAGACAGTTTTATGGTAATAATAGGGGTGATGTTCACTTTTATTGCAACTTCCCAAGAAGGGTTACCAATATATACCGATTATTTAACAGATAATTATTATTTAATTCATCCCTCAATGGCAGGTGCTGCTAACTGTTCTAAAGTTAGGCTTACCGCACGCCAGCAATGGTTTGGACAAGATGATGCTCCTAAGCTTTTAACCTTGAGTGTAAATGGTAGAATAGGGGAAACGCAATCTGGTATTGGAGGTGTTTTATATACTGATAAAAATGGGTATCACTCACAAAATGGTGCGTATTTTACCTATGCCCATCATTTAATGTTTTCTAGAAGTGAAGTAGATTTAAATATGCTTTCTTTTGGTTTAAGTGCAGGGTTTATTCAATATAGGTTGGACGAAACAACTTTTTTGTTCGATGGACCAGACCCTATTATTGATGGCATTGTACAAAATGAAACCAATTTTAACTTAGATTTTGGTTTTTCTTATCATTTTCTAAATTTTTATGCACACGGTACTGTGAAAAATATGTTGAAAAATGCTGGGGTTAATAATGACATTGAAATAACTAGTAATTTAAGACGCTATTTGCTTTCTATTGGGAATGTGTTTAGTAAATATGGTAGCGAATGGAGCTATGAGCCTTCTATTCTGTTTCAATATAAAGATGGTACAAAAGAAGCGTCATTGGATGTCAATGCTAAAGCTTATAAAAATATGGATTTTGGAAGCATATGGGGAGGCTTATCTTATAGAGCCAGTTTAGATGGTGCCCAGTATAGAACCAGTTCAGGAGCCGTAGCAAGTCAAAAATTACAACAGATAACGCCTATTTTAGGGGTAAATTATAATGAATTTATGTTTGCATATAACTATACGTATCAATCTAATTCGGTGGTATTTACAAATGGTGGGTTTCATCAGTTTACACTTGGATATAATTTTAATTGTAGCCCCAAAAAGTATGCTTGTAACTGTCCTGCAGTAAATTAAATCACTATTGTTATTACAGTTATTTTAAGTTTTCTGTCATAAGCTTTTACCATTTAAGTAGTTTTGCTTTATTATAATTAATAAAAAAGGATGTCTTTTTACAAGACCAAAGAATTCCTTTTTTCAAAGTAATTAAATATGCCAGTAATATTACCCGTAGAAGGGAAGTCGCCTCAAATACCAGATGATTGTTTTATAGCCGAAAACGCAGCCGTAGTGGGCGATGTGCAAATGGGAAGCCAATGCAGTGTATGGTTTAGTGCCGTAGTTCGTGGCGATGTAAACTATATAAAAATGGGTAATAAAGTAAACGTGCAAGACGGTGCGGTAATTCACGGTACTTACAAAACCGCCCCAACCAACATAGGTAACAACGTATCCATTGGGCATAATGCCACAGTGCACGGATGTACTATTCACGACAACGTTTTGGTGGGAATGGGAAGCATTATTATGGACCATTGTATTATTGAAAGCAACAGTATTATAGCGGCAGGTGCTGTAGTAATTCAAAAAACCAGAGTAGAATCGGGCAGTATCTACGCAGGGGTTCCAGCCAAAAAAGTGAAAGATATCAGTCAAGAATTAATCTCCGGCGAAATAGACCGAATCTCAAATAATTACATAAAATATTCCGGTTGGTTTAAAAAGTAGTTTTTCTAATTCCTTTAAAAAAGGGATCTCTTTTATTTAGGCGTTACCCTCACAATAGCTATCGGGAGGTAGGGTTTTCGCCATATCTTTTTTTCGTGCTTCACAAAAAGGGTTTTCACTTCTTCCGATAACTATCAGAACCCTAAAGCAAAACTCAAACCATTAAAAATTTAATCGTTGTACTTCAAATATATGATCTAAAAGAGAGGCCATAACTTCCGGATTTCCATTAGTAAAAAATTGACATTTCCCATTTTTAGTTTCAGTGTTCAATAAATCATACTTTTCTAAAATGGCTTTGGTTTGTCTGGCAACGGCATCACCAGAATCTATAATTTTAACGTGATTAGGAAGTAGTTTAACCAATAATGGCATTAAATACGGGTAGTGCGTACAACCTAAAACCAAATAATCAATATCTGCAACAATCATGGGTTGTAAATATAATGTCAATAGGGTTTTCATAGCTTCCGAATGTAATTGTCCACCCTCAATGAGCTCTACAATACCTTCGCCATGGCGTTCAATAACTTTAATATTGCCAGCAAATAAATTGGTGGTTTTATGAAATAGATCACTAGAAAGCGTGCCCTGGGTTGCAAGAATACCCACTGTTTTTGTTTTACTATTAAGAGCGGCTGGTTTTATAGCAGGTTCGATACCAATTATGGGAATCCTATAAGTTTCTCGAAGAATATTTATTGCATTAGTGGTGGCCGTATTGCAAGCTACCACTATAAGTTTGCAACCTTCGTTAATTAAGTGTTCGGTATTCTTAATACTCAAATTAATAATAGCTTCTTTTCCTTTTGGGCCATAAGGCGCATTGGCGCTATCTGCTAAATAAATGGTATTTTCATTTGGCAAAAGTGAATTAATCGCTTTCCAAATGGAAGTGCCACCTACTCCAGAATCGAAAATTCCAATGGGTTGTTTGCTCATAGTTTAGCAAAAATAAAAAAGCTGCCTTTACAAAGACAGCTTTAAGTAATTTTATTTTATTTGAATTATTAGATACCTAATGATTTTTTAACATCGTCAAGTAAATTTTTACCATCAGCTAAAATAGTAGCGCCTTGAGCAGAATCTAAAACATAGTCAAAACCTTGAGTTCTTGCAACTTTTAAAATAGCAGCTTTTGCTTTTTCAGTAATTGGTTGTAACAAATCCATTTCTTTTTTCTGTAAATCTTTTTGAGCGTCTGCTTGAAATTGTTGAATACGTGTTTGTTTTTCTTGAATTTCTTGACCTCTTTTTGCGTTTTCTTCTTCAGTTTTACTTGGCGCTTCCGCTTCGTATTGTTTTAATAACGTTTGAAACTCGGTAACAGAACTTTGAATATCTGTTTGATACGATTTGCTTAATGTTTCAAGTTGTTTTTGAGCCTCTTTCATCTCAGGCATTGCCGTAATTAATTCTTGTGTATTTATATGTGCAACTTTACTTTGAGCGTTAGTAAAACTTACGGTTCCAATGCATAATGCAGTTGCTAATAAAAGGGTGTTTAATTGTTTCATTTTAAATAGTATTAATTGTGTTATAAATTGTTTAATTGTTATTTGTACTGTCTTTAGCTTTTTGTCGATCTTCTAATATTTTCTTTTTCCTATCTTCTAATTCTTTTTTACGGGCTTCTCTTTCTGCTAATTTTTTTTGTCTGTTTTCTTCAATTAGTTGCGCTTGTGTTTTTGTTTCGCCTTCAACTTTTGTTTCAACCGATTTAGTAGTTTCTTCTTCTTTTACTTCTGGTTCCGTAGCTGATTTTCTAGCATCTAATTTTTCTTGTTTTGCTTTTTCGCGGTCTTCTAGTATTTGTTGACGTCTGGCTTCGGATTCTTTTACTTTTGCTTCACGAGCTTCTAAAATTTCTTGTCTGCGTTTTTCAACAGCGCTTTCACGATCTACTTTTTTATCTTCTAAAGCTTTTTCACGTGATTCTAACTCATAATTAATTTCAGGAACTAATTCTTCAGCTTCTGCCGCTTTAATCTCTGCTCTCGATTCAGCTTGTGTTCTTTTTGCACTTCGTGTAATGCTTCGTATTATTTGATCGCTTAAATCGAATTGTTTTGCTGAATATAGCATGACGGTTTCAGATTTATCTAAAATAATATCGTACTTTCTTGAAGCTGCCATATCTTGTACTGCTGCAAAAATTTGATCTTGAATGGGCTGCATTAATTGCTTCTTTTGAATGAACAAATCACCATTAGGTCCAAAACGTTTTTGTTGATAATCTAAAATTTCTTTTTCTTCAAAAGAGATATCTTCTTCGCGTTCGTCAATAAGTTCCTTAGTTAATAGCGCCTTTTCGTTGCTTAAATCTTTTCGTTTTTGTTCTACAGCACTTAATTTCGTGTCAATTTCGTTTTTCCATTTATCTGCTTTAGCGTTTAATTGAGTTGTAGCTTCTTGATATTCTGGTACGTTTTCTAAAATAAACTCTGTATCGATATAACCAATTCTGACACCACGTTGCGCATGTAGTGAAAGGCTTATCATAAAAACTAATGTCAGTAAAAAAAGAACGTTATTTTTCATGTATATCTGTTTTTAATATTTAATAACTTTTAAATTCTAAAACCGACAGATGATTTTTTTTTGTATTTCTGTCACTCTTTTTGAATTATCTCCTCAAAATTAACGAAATATTATCTTAAAAATTTTAATTCTCATTTAAATCATCATAAGTTTTATTAGAAAATATCGTGCCAAAATTAAAATTGTTGCCCAATTATGAAGTGAGTTTCCCATCCATGTTTGGTAGTTTCACCTGGTAATGAGTCAAAACCATGACCGAAATCGATTCCTAATAAACCAAAGGCTGGCATAAAGATACGGATACCTAAACCAGCGGAGCGCTTGATATTGAATGGATTATAGTCTCTAAAACTATTGTAGGATGCGCCACCTTCTAAAAATGTTAATGCATAAATTTTAGCGGATGCTTTTAATGTGATGGGGTAACGAAGTTCTAACGAAAATTTATTATAAATAACTCCACCATCTGGATCCGATAATGATTGGTTAGGGTATCCACGAAGTGCTACAGCTTCTCTTCCATCTAAACTTTGTTGACCTAAACCATCACCACCCACAAAGAAACGCTCGAAAGGAATAATACCTCTGTCGTTATTATAAGCACCTAAGAAACCGAATTCTACACTAGGTCTTAACACTAAGTCTTTAGTGATTTGTGTGTACCAATCACCTTTAAAATTTACTTTATAGAATTCTAGCCATTTGTAACGTTCTTGATCTATTCGAGCTAGTTCTGCACCATCTTGATCAACAATGGCTTGGGCTCTATCTTCCTTTAATTGTGCATAATCTACACCATCAAACAACGAATAAGGAATAGATAATTTTGCTGTTACCCCAAAACTTGAACCTGCAGTTGGGTAAATTGGGTCTACACTGGTGTTATTTCTACTTAAACCAATGGTGTAAGATAAATTGTTTGCATAACCATCACCAAATGTAAATAACCCCGTATTGTAATTATTTAAATCGTAACGCTGATAACTTACGGCTTGTGATAGTACAAAGAAATCATCTGGAACCGACAAACGTTTTGCTAAACCAAACGTTATACCTGTAATGTTAAAGCTTCTAGATTTATCAGCATTTCCAGTTCGTTGGTCAAATAAAAACTGTTTGGTCTGAGATAAGGATGTAGAGAATTGAACAGGGCGCTTACCACCCAGCCAAGGCTCGGAAAATGAAAAACTATATGTTTGGAAAAATCGACTAGCTTGTAAACGTAATGCCAATCTTTGGCCATCACCCATAGGAATTGGTTTGTAAGCGTCTTTTTTAAAGATATCCTTTATTGAAAAGTTATTGAAAGACAAGCCTAATGTACCAATAAAGCCCCCACCGCCATAACCACCTTGTAATTCAATTTGGCTTGATCCAGTTTCCTTAACAGAATATTCCATATCTATGGTGCCTTCGTTAGGGTTTGGATTGTTAAAGTTGGGTGATATTTCTTGAGCGTCAAAAAAGCCTAATTGACCAAGCTCTCTAACAGTACGCACCACATTGGCTTTACTGTATAATTGGCCTGGGCGGGTCCTGATTTCACGGTATATTACGTGGTCGTTTGTTTTATCGTTTCCTACCACTGATACATTATTAAAATACGCAGGTTTCCCTTCAGATATTCTAATTTCCATATCAATAACGTTATTAGTGGCATTTACCTCAACAGGGTTTATGCTAGAAAACAAATAACCATTATTTTGATACAGGTTTGTTATATCGTCAGCATCAGGTTTTGTGTTATCGGCAATACGCTTTTGTAATAGAATACCATTGTAGGTGTCACCCTTTCTAATTCGTAACATTCTGGTCAACTGTTCGTTTGTGTAAACCGTGTTCCCAATAAATGTAATATTACCAAAAGTATATTGGCTTCCTTCATTTACACCAATCTGTAGAGTAATAGTTTTATTATTATTTACAATAATGCTATCGGATATAATACGGGCATCTCTATAGCCATTCTCCTTGTATTTTTCAACCACATGCGATAAATCTGCCTGATATGCGGAGTCTATAAATTTAGAGCGTTTTAATATGCGAAGGAGTTTTATCTGTTTTGTGCTTTTCATGCTTTTTTGAAGGTATTTATCGCTTAAAACCTCGTTTCCAGAAAACAGAATATCTTTTATTTTCACTTTCTCCCCTTTATCAATATTCAGAACCATATTAACTCTTGCCGTTTCGATAGAATCTTTAACTTCAATAGTATTAATGTTTATTTTGGTGTTATAAAAACCTTCTTTTTTGTATTTTTTAGTAAGAAAGTTTTTTGTTGTAGTAATAAGGTTTTCGGTAACTTTTACACCTTTGTTTAATTTATTGTCTTTTATAATGGCTTCTGTTTTACCCTTTTTAACACCATTAATTTTTAATTCGTTGAGCTGAGGTAAATCAGACAATCTAATTTCTAAGTAAGCGACGTCGCCTTCTATTTTAGAAATATAAACTTCTATATCGCTAAATAATTTTGAGTTCCAAAGTTTTTTAATGGCGTTACCAATTTCTTCACCTGGAATTGCCATTTCTTTGCCTTTACTTAAGCCAGAATAAGTGATTATAGTTTGTTCGCTAAATGATGTATTTCCAGAAACCGAAATATCTCCTAAAGTATATTTTTTTCCGTTGCTATATGGTAGTTCTTGAGCCTGAATACTAATGCTGCTTAAAAAAAGCAGTATTACCATACAGTGTTTTAAAAATGTTGTCAAAGATAAAATATTAGCTAAGTTGTTCACTTGTTTTCCCAAATCGTCGTTCTCTTTTTTGATATTCAATAATGGCTTTATACAAATGCTGCTCTGTAAAATCCGGCCACAATACGCTAGTAAAATACAATTCGGCATATGCAATTTGCCACAGTAAAAAGTTGCTTATGCGTTGCTCTCCACTTGTTCTAATAAGCAAATCTACGTCTGGTAAATTTTGCGTGTAAAGATGCTCATTTATAATTGATTCATCAATTTTTTCGGGCGAAATTATATTATTTTTAACTTTAATACTAATCTCTTTAACAGTATTTATCAATTCCTCACGAGAACTATAGCTTAGCGCTAAGGTTAAAGTCATTCTAGTATTACCCTTTGTTTGTTCAATAACCTCGTTAAGTTCTTTAAAAACTTTTTTTGGTAACGTATTTAAATTACCGATAGCAGAAAGCTTTATGTTATTATTTTGTAGTGTTTTTATTTCTTTTTTTAATGAAGATACTAAAAGCCTCATTAAGGTTTGAACTTCTAGTTTTGGTCGGTTCCAGTTTTCGGTCGAAAAAGCGTAGAGCGTTAAGTTTTCAATACCAAGTTGTGCAGAAGATTCCACTACTTGTCTAACCGCTTTTGTGCCATTTTCATGGCCAAAAGCACGCATCATACCTTGTTGTTTGGCCCAACGCCCATTGCCATCCATAATAATAGCAATGTGTTTTGGTAGTATTTTGCTTAGAACGCTTTCTTTTAAATCCATTTTAGTTTATACAATAACATGGGTTTTCCCCAAAGGTATAGGTTAGAGTTAAACCTGAAAACACATACCAGTCATTATTATTAATGTTACCAAAAAGGTAGGGTAAATGGTTTGGGTCATCTGGAAGACTTCCGTCTAATTCATCAGAAAATGTATAACGAGCTCCCACTTCAATGGCTAAAATAAAATTTCCTAAAAAATTTGTTTTAAAACCTACAGCCATTGGAATACCATAAGCCCAACTAGAATTGTTTTCAGAAGTTTGTACGCCATTAAAAAAATAGTGATTATCGTGGTGTGCAACACTTATTCCTGTGTATAAATAAGGCGTAGCAACTTTTTGACCCGAATGTAAATCGAAGTCCATAAAAGTAAATTCTATACCAGCTGATATTTCCATAATTTTACTTGAAAATTCATAACCTCTTTGAATCCTTCTAGGGTCGTCTGAGTTTGCATCAACACCTTCTAAATCACTAAAAATCAATGATGCACGATATGAATGTCTTTTGCTTCTATTCCATTTATAAATTCCTCCAACAGCAAATTGATTGGGCGAAATATAATCGGTTGCGCCTACGTCACCAATAAAATTACTCCCGCCTAAAAAAACACCTAATTCGTTAATTTGAGAATGGCTAAATTGAACGCTTAAAATGGTTAAAATCAATATGGTTAAATGCCTCATAAATATTCAAAAGTTTGCAAATATAATAAATAAGATTAGCCTAGTATAATTTGAGCTGAATTGTATTAGAGTAAAACAGTATTTTTATAAAAATATTGCCTAATTCCGTTTGTCTTCGCCCCAAAGAAGTTTTTTGCGAAGTGTGTCAAAAAAACTTTCATTTAATAAATCAATCATTTTAATTTTAAAATCGGCTTTTTTAATTTTGATGATGGTGCCATTTTCTAAAGTAGCTATTCGAGAATCTAAAGATATTAAATGGCTTTCTTCTCTACCAGAAACCTTAAGTTGAATTTCGGTTGAATCTGGAATTATTAATGGGCGTACACTTAAATTATGTGGCGCAATGGGAGCTAAAACAAAACTATTTGTGTCTGGGGTAATAACAGGGCCACCGCAACTTAACGAATAACCTGTTGAACCCGTTGGTGTTGAAACAATTAAACCATCGCTCCAGTATGACGTTAAATACTCCCCGTTTAAATAGGTTTCAACGGTAATCATGGAGGTGGTATTTTTTCTGCTTACTGTAATTTCATTTAGGGCGTAATTAAGAGATTTTACATCTTCATTTTCTGGGGATGTTTCAATAGAAAGCAAACTGCGTTCAGAAATCTGATACTTGCCATCAATAATATTTTGGATAGCATTTTCTATTTGATCTACTTGAATAGTGGCTAAAAATCCTAGTCTTCCTGTATTAATTCCTATTATAGGAATATCCATGTCTTTAACAAAAATGATGGCTCGTAAAATAGTACCATCGCCACCAACACTTACCAAAAAATCGAACGATTTATCTAAAGTATCAAATGTTTTAAAGGACTTATAGTCATCAAAGTTTGGAGCTTCTTTTTTTATAAGATTGAAAAACTCGGTTTCGATATAAGCATCGACGTTTTTCATTAATAAATAATCAAATAGCCTTTCAACAGAAATTGTTGTAGTCTCATTGTAAAATCGTCCAAAAACGGCAACTTTCATGTATTTATTTTTATTGTTTTTTGAAGGTCACATGGGGTATCCATTATAATCATTTTTTTATGATACTAACTGTTAGTTATAGATGGGACATAAATTATATGCTTAAATATTTGCTCAAATAATCCGATCGTTCTTTTAAACTTTCAATATAGCTATCTTCCTCATGTCCAGAAACAATAGTATAACTATATCTGCGGAAGGTTTGAATCGTTTCGTTAAGCCCAGTGTTGCCAATTTTTAATGTTACTTGCACTAAATCAGGATTCATTCTAGACACAAAAGCACCTAAAAGTTTGCCGTGGTTAGATTCTACTATTTGGCTAATTTCACTAAAAGAATAATCGTTGATGCCTTTTTCAATTACTAAAATACCACCAGGTTCAGAGAAAAAGGGCGATTCACTAAATAAGCTAATAACTTCTTTTAACTCATAATAGCCCAAATACATGTTTTGATTGTTCAAAACCGGCATAATATTGGCAGAATTAACAGCAAAAGCTTCTAAAACATCGAGCCAAAGTGTAGAATCACGAACAAAAAAATTTTCAATGGCATATTTGTAATCGTTAAGTGTTTTGTCACTTTCAAAACTATGCGCATCGGTTTCAGAAAAACTCCCTAAATAGATTTTATTATCGTCTTGAATTGGGACATGAGAATAGGTTAACTGATTAAATAGCTGTTGCAACTCGCTTATTTTGCTAGTGCTATTTAATGGTTTTATATCGTTTACAATAAATTCTGATAGTTTCATTACCCTATTTAAATGAATGCAAATTAATCAAAAAAAAAACATATAAGCCTGTTCTACTTTGTATTTTTGTCATTTAAAAAAATTAGGAATGACAAAGTTAAGTGTAAATATTAATAAGATTGCGACTTTAAGGAATTCTAGAGGTGGTGATGTGCCTAATGTCGTGCAGTTTGCAAAAGATGTGCAGCGTTTTGGTGCAGAGGGTGTAACCATACATCCGAGGCCAGATGAGCGCCATATTAGGTACCAAGATGCATGTGATTTAAAACCTGTAGTTTATACCGAATATAATATTGAAGGAAACCCCGTTGATTCGTTTCTTGATTTGGTTTTAAAAGTAAAACCTACACAAGTAACTTTGGTGCCGGATGCCGTTGATGCAATTACCAGTAACGCTGGGTGGGATACTATAAAGCATAAGGATTTTTTAGTGGATGTTATAAAAGAATTTCAGAAAAATGGTATTAGAACGGCCATTTTTGTTGATCCCATTTTAAAGCAAATTGAAGGCGCTAAATCTACAGGTGCTGATAGAATTGAGTTGTATACTGAAGCTTTTGCACACCAATATGGTTTGGGAAATAAAACAGCTATTAAACCGTATGCAGAAAGTGCTGAATTAGCAGGTAAATTAGGTTTAGGCGTAAATGCAGGTCATGATTTATCCTTAGATAATATCAAATTTTTTAAAGAAAACATTCCTAATTTATTAGAAGTTTCCATAGGGCATGCTTTGATTGCTGAAAGTTTGTATTTAGGAATTGAGAACGTGATTCAAATGTATTTACATCGACTCAAGTAAAGTTTTCAGTATTTAGTAACAGTATTTAGTCAAAAATCAAAAATCGTAAATGATATTACATTCAAACAAAATAGGCGAAGGCCAACCATTTGTTATTCTGCATGGCTTTTTAGGCATGAGTGATAACTGGAAAACATTAGGGTTGCAGTTTGCTGAAGAAAATTTTCAAGTCCATTTGGTAGATCAACGTAACCATGGTCATAGTTTTCATAGTACAGAATTTAACTATGATGTCATGGTAGAAGACTTGAAACATTATTGTGATGAGCATCATCTTGAGAACATCATATTACTGGGACATTCTATGGGTGGAAAAACAGCTATGTTATTCGCTACCCAATACCCAGAACTAGTTTCAAAATTATTGATTGCTGATATTTCTCCACGATTTTACCCCATACATCACGACGGGATTTTAAATGGATTAAGTGCTTTAGATTTTGATAAAATAAAAACTAGAGGGGAAGCTGATACTATTTTAAGTAGTTATGTGTCCGATTTTGGAACGCGTCAATTTTTACTTAAAAATTTATATTGGATTGAAAAAGGAAAATTGGCATTGCGTATGAATTTAGAAGTTTTAAAAGATGAAGTTGCCGAAGTAGGCGAGGCATTACCATCTCAAGCAACTTTTAAAAAAGACACCTTGTTTTTACGTGGAGACCGCTCAGAATACATAAGTGTTGAAGACGAAAACAGTATTCTAAGTCATTTTCCAAAAGCTAAAATTATTACTATTTCAAACGCGGGGCATTGGTTGCATGCCGAAAAACCTAAAGATTTTTTTGAGGCTGTGATGAACTTTGTTTTGTAATTAATTTTGTACTTTTATTAAAACGTAAAATCATGAAAATAATTCTCAAACTTCTTTTAACCGCCTTGGCAGTATTTATTTTAGCATATTTTATGCCTGGTATAACTTTATCTGGAGACGTCTACGTAAATGCTATAGTAGTGGCTTTCGTGTTAGCCATCTTAAATGTATTGCTTAAGCCTATTTTAATTATTTTAACATTGCCAATTACCATAGTAACTTTAGGCTTATTCCTGTTGGTAATTAACGCACTAATTATATTGTTAGCAGACAAATTAATAGATGGATTTTCTGTAAGTAGTATCTGGACTGCCATACTATTTAGCATCCTGCTTTCGGTACTCCAATCCTTTCTGCATTCACTTTTAAAAGAAGACAAAAAATAGCTTACAATCAAGCTATTAAAAACTTTGATGGGTTGTGAAAATGTTATATTTTTGCAACCCAATTTTGGTTAGACAATTTTAGTTAAAATAAACAAACATTATTTGTTAAATGCCTAATAATAGGCTTTATATCATTTAAAAATGAATATTACAAGAGAAAACGTTGATGCATTAAATGCGGTTGTAAAAGTAGACATCGCTAGAGAAGATTATAGTGATAAAGTAGAAAAAATCTTAATAGATTACCGTAAAACAGCAAACATTCCTGGTTTTAGAAAAGGTCATGTGCCAATGGGAATGGTTAAAAAACAATATGGGAAAGCCGTTTTGGTTGATGAGGTTAATAAATTGTTGCAAAGCGCATTAAACAAATATCTTACAGAAGAAAAGTTAGATGTATTAGGCCAACCCTTACCAAAAACACAAGACCAAATAGATTGGGAAGCTGATGCATTTTCATTTGAATTCGAGTTAGGTTTAGCTCCAGAATTTGAAGTGAATTTAAAAGGTAAAAAGGCCATTATGCAATACAATATTATTGCAGATGCTAAAATGATTGATGAGCAAATTGAACGTATTCAAAAACAATACGGAAAACTAATTTCACAATCTGTAGTAGAAAAAGGCAGTGAAATTACTGGTGCTTTTAAAAATGAAGAACCCGTAATTGAAAATACAGTAACGTTAACATTAGATAAATTTAAAGGAAAATCTACCGAAAAATTATTTATTGGTGCAAAAACAGGTGATGTAATTGCGTTAAAAACTAAGGGTCTTTATGATGATGATCACGAATTAATGGAAGCCTTAAAATTAGGTCATGACGATGTGCATGGATTGGATATTGAAGTAACCTTTACAATTTCTGAAATTAATACACGTGAACTTGCAGATTTAGATCAAGATTTATTTGACAAACTTTTTGGAAAAGATGTCGTTACTTCAGTTACCGAATTAAAGAATAAAATAAAAGAAGATGCTGAAAAACAATTTGTTCAGCAAGCAGACCAAAAACTTTTAAATGATGTTACTGAAGATTTGGTTGAGAATACTAAATTCGATTTGCCAGCTGAGTTTTTGCAAAAATGGATGCAAACCTCAGGCGAGCAACCTTTAGATAGACAACAGGCAAAAGAAGAATATGATAAATCTGAAAAAAGTTTACGTTATCAGTTAATTGAAGGTAAATTAATTACAGAGAACAACATTCAAGTAACTATGGACGATATTAGAAATCATTCAAGAGAAATGATTAAAGGACAAATGGCTCAATTTGGTCAATTAAATCCTTCTGATAAAGAATTAGACGATATCGCCGCTCGTATTTTATCAAACCAAGAAGAAGCACGTCGCATCTCTGAGCAATTAATGAGTCAAAAATTATTAGCGCTTTACAAAGAAAAAGCAAATCTTAAAGTTAAAGAATTAAGTTATGAAAACTTTGTGAAAGAAGTTTATGGGGATAAATAATCCTATGCCTTTAAAGAATAATTCATTATATTTAGGCGCTATAATTTACTGATTATAGCGCTTAGTTTTTTGAGTAAATACAGTCATTAAGATTTAAACTAGTTTTTATTTCTTCATTTTAAAATCACTCAATTAAAAATTGAGGATTTAAATTTAATCAACAACAACAAAAATTATGGATTACGCAAAAGAATTTGAAAAATTCGCGATAAAAGATCAAGGAATTAGTAGTACATATTACAATAAAATAATTAGTAGTATGTACCCAGCAAGTTTAACACCAAATATTATTGAAGAGCGCCAAATGAACGTCGCTATTTTTGATGTATTTTCTCGGTTGATGATGGATCGTATCATTTTTATGGGAACTGCTATAAATGATCAGGTGGCAAATATTATTCAAGCACAACTTCTGTTTTTAGAAAGTACAGATGCCAATAAAGACATTCAAATCTATATTAATTCTCCAGGAGGAAGTGTGTATGCTGGCTTGGGTATTTACGACACCATGCAGTTTATAAAACCAGATGTCTCTACCATTTGTACTGGAATGGCGGCCTCTATGGGAGCTGTATTATTGTGTGCCGGAACTAAAGGAAAACGTAGTGGGTTAACCCATTCTCGTGTGATGATTCACCAACCCCTGGGTGGAGCGCAAGGACAAGCAAGCGATATTGAAATTACAGCAAGAGAAATACTTATTTTAAAAGAAGAACTTTATAAAATTATAAGTAAGCATTCAGGGCAGGATTACGACAAAGTATTTGCGGATAGTGATAGAGATTACTGGATGAAATCGGATAAGGCAAAGGAATACGGAATGATTGATGAAATTTTAGCCCGTAATTAAATAAAAATTTGTAATTTTAAAGAATTGTTATAGAGGTCTTTATAATAATACCTCCCTAAAACAAATATAGATTAATGGCAAAAGAAGAATTAGAATGTTCGTTTTGTAGTCGTAAAAAGCCAGAAACGAACTTGTTGATAGCAGGTTTAGATGCGCATATATGTGATAGATGTATTGAGCAGGCGCATGGCATTGTTTTGGAAGAATCTAAACAAAGCGACAGTAAAGATTTATCTGCAGAATTAAAACTACGCAAGCCACAACAAATTAAAGCATTTCTTGACGAGTATATTATAGGACAGATTATGACTAAAAAGGTGATGTCTGTTGCTGTATATAATCACTACAAACGCTTATTGCAGCCTGTAACGAAAGACGATATTGATATTCAAAAAAGTAATATCATTATGGTTGGTCAAACGGGTACAGGTAAAACTTTAATGGCAAAAACCATTGCAAGAATGCTTAATGTGCCTTTAGCAATTGTTGATGCAACTGTTTTAACAGAAGCTGGTTATGTAGGTGAAGATGTAGAAAGTATATTAACACGTTTATTACAAGCGGCCGATTATAATTTGGAAAAGGCTGAAAAAGGTATTGTTTTTATTGATGAGATTGATAAAATTGCCCGTAAAAGTGATAATCCATCGATTACCCGCGATGTGTCTGGTGAAGGGGTACAACAAGCTCTTTTAAAACTTTTAGAAGGTACGGTTGTAAATGTTCCGCCAAAAGGAGGACGCAAACATCCAGATCAAAAATTTATTGAAGTTAATACTGAAAATATTTTATTTATTGCAGGTGGAGCTTTTGATGGAATAGACCGTCATATTTCAAAACGGTTAAATATGCAAGCGGTTGGATATAGTGCTTCCATGTCTGATAATGTGATTGATCATAACAACCTGCTTCAATATATTATTCCTAAAGACTTAAAAGATTTTGGATTAATTCCTGAAATTATTGGACGGTTACCAGTGCTTACTTATATGGATCCCTTAGATGCTGAAACGTTAAGAGCTATTCTTACTGAACCTAAAAATGCCATTATTAAACAATATCAAAAATTGTTTTCAATGGATGAGGTTGATTTCACCATTACTGATGGGGCTTTAGATTATATAGTAGATAAAGCAATTGAATATAAATTAGGAGCCAGAGGTTTACGTTCACTTTGTGAAGAAATTTTAACCGATGCGATGTTTGAATTACCAAGTAGTAGCGAAAAAGAATTACACGTTACAAAAGTATATGCGGAAGATAAATTGACAAAAACTATTATTAAGAAGCTAAAGGCAGTATCGTAAAAAACAAAATAAAATCATAAAAAAACCACGCTACATGAGCGTGGTTTTTTGTTTTATATGGATGTTAATTAATAAAGGACATTATGGAAAATTTTCATACTGTTTTAAAAACGTAGTCAAAAGTATACCTATTTTAATTTCGCACCAAGACTTTTCTATTCCTTTTAGATGATTAGACGAAATACTCGTTTAAAAACTTTTGTGTAAACACTTAGTCGATTTAAAAGTAGATTCACTAAAGTTTATTATCTATTTATTATTACCAGGTCAACACGTCTGTTCATTTGAAGGTCTTGTTTAGAACAATTATTTCCACAATCAATAAATGGCTCTGTTTCACCAAAACCTTTAGATTGCAATCTGTCATTTGAAATTCCATTAGTCACTAAATAATTTAATACGGATGCAGCACGGTCATTTGATAATTTTAAGTTAAATAAATCGTTTCCAACATTATCAGTATAGGCATTAATAGCCAATTTCATTTCTGGGTGTTCATTTAGAACATAAATAATACTATTCAATATGCGATGCAATTCTATTTTAATGTTTGACTTATTAGAGTCAAAGAATATATTATCGGCTAATAGTCTTAATTCTCTATCAATATCGTAATTTGGCCGCGTTGATAACAATTCAATGTTTTTAAAATATGTTGTTTCTGTCCCTCTATTTGCTAGAAAATCTAAATTTAAATCGTCAAATCCTTCCTTAGATATTGAAATACTATAATTCTCAAAAGGAATAACGTTAAAACTATAAGCGGCATCCTTTTCAGTAATATATCTAGATACTTCAACACCTTCTTGGTCTTTCAATATAACTACAGAGTTAGGTAGAATAGTTTGTGATTTTAAATCAAAAATTTTACCTTGTAGTGTTTGGATCACTTCTTCATTAATTGCAGTGTAAAGGTTATAACCACCTTTGCCATTTCGTCTGTTTGATGTCACATAGCCTTTGTTTTTAGCTGCTAATAAATAAGCAACTTCATCAAATATTGTATTTATCGTATTGCCCATGTTTCTTGGCTCGCCGAAACTGTCTTTTAAAATTTTACTTACAAAAACATCGTAACCTCCATAGTTTAAATGACCTTTTGAAGAAAAATATAAATATTCAGAATCTTTTGATAAAGAAGGATATTTTTCGTCTTTATTTGTGTTTATAGTACTGCCTAAATTTATTGGGTGTGACAAATCTCCGTTTGAGAGAATGTTACTAACATAAAGATCGAAACCGCCATAAGAATCTGGCATGTTTGATGAAAAGTACAATTTATCACCAGCATTATTTACATAAGGATTCTCGATTGAAACATATTTCATATTAATACTTAATAATTCTTCATTTATCCAATTTCCATGAGAGTCTTCTTCAAGAATGGCCTTGTATAATTTATATCGAGAGGAAAGTTCTTCAGTACTCCTTGTATAATATACTGTTTTTTGATCTGGAGAAAATGATAGTTGACCTTCATTGTATTTAGTATTAAGTATTCTAGAAAATAATATTGGGTCACTTAAACGCCCATTTTTATCGACATCTAAACAATATAAATCTTGATAACCTTCATGTGTATTTGGGTCAATTTTCGCAAAGGGTCCTAATTTCTTTGAAGAAACCATAATAACTTTGTTTCTAAAAAAGCCAGAACAGAATTCTGAATATTTAGAGTTTACTCCAGCGTCTAAAATTTCAAAATTGTAACCACTATTGCTTGTAGGGCTAAGATCTGACGATGTTCTTACTTTTAGTAGGTTATCAAATTCATTTATGTTATTTAAAGAGGCTAAATCGGTTGGTCCTTGCGCGAAAATAAATGTAGCAACAAAGTAAAAACCTAAAAGGAATTTATTTTTCATTTGGAGAGGGATAATGAATTAATTAATTTTTAAAATGTTATTAATGAATATTACTTTTCATCGGTTATTTTCGCACATAATAACATTTCATCGATATTTTTTGCCATTTAAACTAACTGTTAATCAATGACTTAGTGAAGTTAAGGCAATAAGAATGAGTAAGTTTAAAAATTAGCCAAACAACAGTTAAAATTAGCCAAACAACAGTTAAATGTAGTTTAATGGTATTGTTGTTTATTTATGTGCACTTATCGATATATTTATTTTTGCTCCTGTTTATGTTAAAGAATCTAATAAACAGAACAGATTATTCTAAAAACTAAGAGGTTTTAAGAATTTAATCTTAACAGTTCATCAATATAATTTCTGGTATTTGAGAGTCTTGGTACTTTGTGTTGTCCCCCTAATTTATTGTTTTGTTTTAACCAATCGTAAAACAAATTGGGGCGTGCAATATTAATTTTGGGTTTATTTAGCGTTATATTATTATAGCGTTTGGCTTCATAATCAGAATTTAAAGATTTCAAGGCATTATCAAACAATTCATTAAAATAATCTATGTCTTTTGGGGGTGTTTTAAATTCTATAAGCCATTCGTGGGCACCTTTTTCTCTGCCTTCCATAAAAATGGGAGCAGCAGTATAATCTACAATTTCGGCTTTGGTGCGTTTACATGCTTTTTTAAGTGCTTCTTCGGCATTTTCAATAATAAGTTCTTCACCAAAAACATTTATAAAATGCTTGGTTCTTCCAGACACCCTAATTCGGTATGGACTTAATGAGGTAAACCTAACGGTATCCCCAATTTTATAGCGCCATAAGCCGGCATTGGTTGTAATAATTACCGCATAATTTTGATTCAATTTGACATCGCTTAAAGGAATTGCTTTTTCTTCACGGGTTCCATATATGTTCATGGGTATAAACTCGTAAAAAATGCCATAATCCAACATGAGTAATAATTCGTTAGAATCGTTTTGGTCTTGGATAGCAAAAAAGCCTTCAGAGGCATTATAAATTTCGTAATATTTAAAATTTTTATTGGGAAGAATTTTTTTGTATTGGTCTTGATATGGAGTAAAGCTAACGCCCCCATGAAAGTATACTTCCAGATTAGGCCAAACATCGTGTAAACTTTGCTTGCCTGTAGTTTCTAATACATCATTAAGCAATACAAGCATCCAAGAAGGTACACCGGCTAAACTCGTAACATTTTCGTTAATAGTTTCATTTACTATTGCTTGCATCTTGTGTTCCCAATCGCTCATTAAAGACACTCTATTACTTGGAGTACTGCTAAATTCTGCCCAAAAAGGCATATTGTCAATTAAAATAGCCGATAAATCGCCAAACACGGTACCATTTACTCTGTGTAATTCTTTGCTTCCTCCTAAGCGTAAACTTTTGCCTGTAAACATTTGAGAATCTTCATTATTATTTAGATACATGCAGAGTAAATCTTTACTACCGGCATAATGGCAATCTTCCAGCGATTCTTCACTTACGGGAATAAACTTGCTTTTAGCACGCGTTGTACCACTAGATTTTGCAAACCATTTAATAGGCGTTGGCCAAAAAAGATTGGGTTCTCCTTTCATTGAACGTTCTATAACATCTTGCCAACCATCGTAGTTTTTAATAGCAATACGTTCTGCAAAAGTTCTATAGTTTTTTATGGAAGCAAAATCATGCTCTTTTCCAATTTCAGTGTCTTTAGCAATGTCTATAAGATTAAAAAGTAATTCGTTTTGCACTTCATTTGGGTATTTTAAAAACAATTCAATTTGATGAAATCGTTTTTTTAAGAACCAAGAAGCAATTGAATTTACTATAGGGTTTGGCATATTTGTTTTATCTTTCAGTTCTTAAAAATAATACTTTTTTTCATGACTTATCGGGGTGTTTTAACAAAAATGGAAACGGAATTTTTAAGTCCTATTGAATACTATTTAGTATTTGAAAATGACTTTATAAATATGAATCAATTATTGGATAAAACCATTACGATTCAATTTGTTAAATACCAGTGTTTAAACTGTGGTTTAGATAAACCAATTTACCGTCAAGGATTTTGCAAAAGTTGCTTTTTTGAAGTTCCACAGGCAGCCGATTGGATAATGCGGCCCGAATTAAGTACAGCACATTTAGGAAAAGAAGAACGCGATTTAGAATACGAAAAGAAAGTGCAATTGCAACCACACATTGTGTATTTGGCAAATTCTAGCAATGTTAAAGTAGGGGTGACCAGAAAAAGTCAGGTTCCTACCCGTTGGATAGACCAAGGTGCTCATGAAGCCATTGAAATTGTAGAAGTGCCTAATAGATATTTAGCAGGTATTACTGAGGTGGCGTTAAAAGATTATGTAGGAGATAAAACGAATTGGCGAACTATGCTTAAAAATGACATTGTAGATGAAAATTTAATAGAATGGCGCGAACGTTTAAAACAATACATTCCAGATGAAGCTAAAGCGTACTTTATTGAAACCAATACTGAAACTAATTTAGATTTTCCGGTGATTAAGTATCCTGTAACTCCTAAAAGTTTAAACCTTATTAAAACCCAAACCTACACTGGAAAACTTATGGGTATAAAAGGACAGTATCTTATTTTTGAAGATGACACAGTGTTTAATATTCGTGGAAATGAAGGTTTGGTAGTTGCCATTAGCTTGTAAGCGTTAGCGATTGCAGAAGAAAGCCCGCAGTGAGGCACGAACGAGGACTTGTAACGGAAAGCGCGACCCTTTAGGGTAACGCCAAAAAAAAAGCCACACTTGCTGTAAATGTGGCTTCTCTTTATATAAAATACTAGTTTATTAAATATCTTCTTGATCTCTTAAATTTTGAATATACGAAGCTTTTTGAATTTCGCGACGTTTTTTAACAGAGGGTTTAGTGAAAAACTGAGACTCTCTTAAATTTTGCATTACCTTAATATTTCGGTGTTTTCGTTTGTAGCGTTTTAAGGCACGCTCAATGTTTTCACCTTCTTTAATAATAATTTTTAACATGTATTGATTTTAATTAATTTGTGTTTTTAGGATTATCCTAAATACGTTTTTAATACTTTGCTTTTTGAGGTATGTCTTAATCTGCGAATCCCTTTTTCTTTTATCTGTCTAACGCGCTCCCGTGTTAATCCAAAGGCTTCTCCTATTTCCTCAAGACTCATTGGTTGTGCATTACCTATTCCGTAATAATTTCTGATAACCTCGGCCTCTTTTGTTGATAATGTATCTAATACACGATTTATTTCATGATGTAAAGAATCTTTCATTAAACCAGAATCGGGTCTGGGTGATTCATGAAAATTTACAACATCGTAAAGTGTTGAGGCTTCATTTTCTCTTAAAGGCGCATCCATAGAAACATGTCTTCCCGAAATCTTCATAGACACCTTTACTAGGTCTGTTGAAAGGTCTAGGTTATTTGCTATTTCTTCGACACTTGGTGGTCTTTCGTGAGTTTGTTCTAAAAACGAATAGGCCTTATTTATTCTATTAATAGAGCCTATTTTGTTTAGAGGTAGCCTCACAATTCTTGATTGTTCAGCTAAGGCTTGAAGAATAGCTTGACGAATCCACCAAACGGCGTAAGAGATAAATTTAAAACCTCTGGTTTCATCAAACCGTTTGGCTGCCTTTACCAAACCAGCATTGCCTTCGTTTATTAAATCGGGCAGGGTTAACCCTTGATTTTGATATTGTTTTGAGACTGAAACCACAAAACGTAAGTTAGAAGTTGTAAGTTTATCTAATGCAACTTGATCTCCTAGTCTTATGCGTTGGGCTAACTCCACCTCTTCTTCAACGGTTATTAATGATATTTTGCTAATGTCTTGGAGGTATTTGTCAAGCGACTTTGATTCTCTGTTTGTAACTTGCTTCGTAATTTTTAATTGCCTCATGTATTATTTTTAAGTTGTAAATTATAATACCAACAACTTAACTTTTTTAGCGAGAAAACCTAATATTCACAGCACTTTATTGTTAAAATACAGTTAAACAAAATTAAAAACCTATTTAAGGGTGTCTTTTTGTTTTTTCTTACCACCTAGTAAGCCACCAAGAACATTTTTTACAGCGTCTTTTGTGGTGGTTTTGGTTTTAGTAGAATCGGGAGTGGCCGCTTTATTGTCTCCAACGAGGCCTCCAATAACATCTTTTACCACATTATTTTGATTAGTTGCTGTAGAATCCTTTTTAGTTTTATTACCAGAGATTAAATTACCAAGCACACCACTTACTTTATCTTTTCCTTGATTGAGCAGTTTTTGTTTTTGAATCTCAACTAATTGCTTTGTTAAGTTGGAAATACCACTTGTTAAATTGGTTTTTACAGTAGGTTTAGTGTAAGACCCAGCGATAGTTGCTGTTATAGGGATAGTTATGTTTTTTGCTGAAGCATCATCAATTTTTGCGATAAGATTGTTAACCTCACTCCCCAGGTATTTTGCAGGCACATTAAATATGGCGTTATACGACATGGTTTGATCAAAATTATGAGAACCAGCAACTTCAATTTCTATATCTTGATATTTAATTTTGAATGGTTTTACGTTTACTTTACCATCGCTAAATTCAAATTGTGTTTTTAGGTCATTTAAATTAAGGTTTTTAAAATCGATAAAGTTTAAAGAGTTCCCTAACTGATTTAATACTTCAGCGTTTGATGGATTAAACGTGGAAGATAATACTTCGGCAAAAGCGCCGCCCGATAAACTGTTTAAATTTGGTGTAAAATCATCGGTTAAATTACCTTTTAAATTTATAGTGGTATTTAATTTTCCTTGAATGGCTTTCGCTAAAGGTGCTAAATTTTGGAACAGCTCCATACCTTGAAACGATTTGCCAATATCGAAACCGTTTATTCCTAAATCCATATTAAAAGTTGGAGTATCTGTTTTTGTTGAAACAAGACCTGAAACTGCTAATTGGCCATCAAAAAGACTAGTCGTAAAGTTTTGTAAATTAACTTGTTCGTCTTTAATAATTAAAGTGCCTTTGGCATTTTTAAGTTGTAAATTATCATAAACAACGGTGTTCGCTTGTGCATTTATGGTGCAATCTAAAAAGGCAGGAATTTTTAAAGATTCTTTTTTTACGGCTGGTTTTTTAGCACCTTCTGTTTTGTTTTCTGTTGATTCTGGGGCTTCGTTACTTATAAAATCATTAACAGCGAAAGTGTCCGAATTCAAATTAAAATGACCTTGTAAGGTTTTGTTGCTAAACATAAACCCTAATAAATTTTTAATAGTACCAGTAGCGTTCAAATCACTTTTTCCTGTTTGTGCTGTAAAACTAGTTAGCGAAACAGTTTCTGGGTTAAAGGTAATAGCTGCCTCCGATATTATTAAAGGGTTTTTAAACGCTTCTGAAGCATATTTAAAATTGCTCAAACTCATGCTCCCGCTATTTTTTATGCGTTCGTAAGCATTTTTTTCAATGGCTTCCATATCAAAAGCGGTATTTACTTTGGCCTTTAAAATTCCGCTGAGTTGTGTTTTTATGTCAACTGGATATACTTTTGCAATATTTGCCAAATTAAGAACGCCATCAATATTGGCATTTACCAACATATTACCTGTTATATTTTTTATGATGGCCGACGATTTAAAGACATCTTGGTCAATCTTGAAATTTAAAGTATTTATAGCAACATAAGTGTCTTCGGTTTTACCGGTGTCATTTTTAATTTCGGTATCAATAACAATATTTTCAACACGTTTTGGTAAATCGGGGTACTTAAACGAAGCGTTATTTGATTTGATGCTAATATCTAATGTTGGAATCGTTTCATCTGTCACCATGCCTTTAATTAGGCCTTTAACTTGAAAATCGCCGGTAGTTTCAACGTTGTTAATGTTTTTTGAATAGGCTTCAGGTATTAACGCCAAAAAGCTTTTAAAAGACGATTCTGGATTTTCAAATGTAATATCTACCTCTTGTCCTGCATCCAGTAATTGTACAAAACCATGAAATTCAATAGGTAATTGATTTATAGAACCTTTGTTTTCTTTAAATGTGTATTTGCTATTATTAAGGTCCATATCAATTAACGCGTCTAACTTAATAGGGTTATTGTTTAAATAATTAGAACCATCCATAGTAAGACTAATTTTAGCATTACTTGTGGTGTTTAATTCTGATTTAGCTTCTGAAAACACACCTTTTCCTTCATGATTAAATTCCGATATTTTGAAAAGCAGATTAGATTCTTCACTTAAATAGTTAATGGTGCTGTTTGTAATTTTATAGTCTTTAATATCAAAAGCAAAGCTGCCAGACTCCGTTGAAGCATTTGCATTTGCTTTGGTAATATCGTAATTGGCATTCCCAGAAGCATCTGTTTTTAAATTTAATAAGGCTACTTCAACATTTATAGAATTCACGATGATGGCTTCCTCTGCTTTTTTAAACAACTCTTTTATAGACATTGTGAAGGCAATTTTTTTGGCACTTACTAACGTATCGCCTTTAAAAGGTTCAACATTGGTAATTACCAAATCGCTCACAGCTACATGTGCTTGCGGAAAATTTTTTAAAAAACTTAAACTAACATCGCTAAACTCTACTTTGGCATTTAGGTTTTCGTTTATAAAACGCTTTACCATATCCTTAATTTGCGATTGAAACATAAATGGCGAAGCCACTAAAAGGGATATGATAATAAGTAACGAAATTCCTGTGATTTTAAGCGCTTTTTTCATCGATTGGGTTTGTGAAAATATACGAGCAAAAATAGCTAAAAGGATAGTGTAATTTTAAAATTTAATAAAGATTTAATAGATGTTAAAGGAGTTCAATCTCTTCATTTGCTTTTAATTTGAATCGTTTTTTAAACAAATAAACGCCTAAATATAAAAAAGGTGTGTCTGATAAGGCAATAAGTACTTTAAATATAAAACCAGCCACTAATAAGCCTTTAAATTTGCTCCATTCTATAATTCCGAAAGAACATAACAAAATAAGTATGGTTAAGGTGTCTACAAATTGAGATGAGAAGGTTGAAAAATTATTTCGCAACCATAAATGTTTGCCTTTGGTTAGGCGTTTCCAAAAATGATAGATTTGAATGTCGATAAACTGGGCAAATAAATAGGCAAGCATACTGGCAAAAACGGCTAAAGCGGTATTTCCAAATACGGTTGAAAACATAGAATCTCCTACTGGAGACCAATTAGTTGCAGGAACTACATTCGACACAAAAACAATTAAAAGCGAAAATATAGAGGCAAAAACACCAACAACTACAATATCATTCGCACGTTTTTTACCGTAAATTTCACTTATTAAATCGGTTATTAAAAAGGTAACAGGATAGGGTAAAATACCAACAGATAATTCAAAAAGTTTGGTTCCAAAAATTTCAAGATGAAACGGATGCCAATAAAAAAATTTCTGAAAAATTAAATTTGAAACGACTAATGAGGTTATAAATAAGGCCCCTAAAAGCATATAAATGCGCTGCGCTGCTAGTTTATCTTTTAATGTCATAAAAATTGTGAATAAATAGGCTTGGTAAATATAAAGGAATAAAATTTGTTTTAGTTATTTTGCCAATACTTATGACAACTGCAAAAACATTTTATATAGCATTAGGAAGCAACAAAGGCGATAAATTTAAAAACCTTCAAGATGCGATCGATTTAATTCATGCCAGAATTGGAATTATTATACGCATTTCGAAAGTGTATAAATCACCTGCTTTTGGGTTTGAAAGCGACGATTTTTTAAATGCCTGTCTGGTGGTAGAAAGTGATTTGCAAGCCCAAAAAGTACTCGAACAATTATTAGTTATTGAAGTGGAATTAGGGCGTGTTCGTTCTAAAAAAAGCACTTACGAAGCGCGTACTATCGATTTAGATATTGTTTTTGTTCAAGATGATATTATAGATACCAATACCCTACAGGTACCACATCCTGAAATGCAAAAACGTAAATTTGTATTGCTTCCGCTAAACGATGTGGCTCCTAGTGTAAAGCACCCGATATTAAATAAGGAAGTCTCAGAATTGTTGGAAACATGTGAAGATGAAAGCATTTTAGAACCGATTAATATCTGGCTAAAAAATACGAGTAAGGGTTTTGATTTTTCAAAATATAATTACATCGCCATTGAAGGGAATATAGGGGCTGGAAAAACCAGTTTAGCAAACAAAATTGCTCACGATTTTAATGCAAAATTGATTTTAGAACGTTTTGCAGACAACCCGTTTTTGCCTAAGTTTTACGAAGATGCGGCACGGTATGCCTTTCCTTTAGAAATGTCTTTTTTGGCAGATCGATACCAACAAATTAGTGACGATTTAGCACAATTTGATTTGTTTAAAGATTTTATGGTGAGCGATTACGACGTGTTTAAATCGCTTATATTTTCAAAAATCACCTTACACGAGGATGAGTTTAAACTCTATAGAAAGCTCTTTTATTTAATGTATAAAGATTTGCGTAAACCTGATTTGTATGTGTATTTATACCAAAATACCGAACGATTACAAGAAAACATAAAAAAACGTGGGCGCGATTACGAACAAAATATTAAAAGTGAATATTTAGAAAAAATCAATACGGGGTATTTAGAATTTTTAAAAACTCAAACCGATTTTAATATAAAAATCATTGATGTTTCTAATAGAGATTTTATTGATGATAGAAGTGATTATTTATGGGTTTTGAGTGCTATTTTCGGGGAATGATTTTTTTAGGGGCATTTAGTGTTTTAAGGTTTTGGATCATGCCTAAGATGAATAAAATTTATCTTTTAGAATTTTGAACAAGTTTTGAATGAAATTATTTAAATTTACAATACGAACTTTAAATAATAATTCAGATTACAACCTATTTATTATCAAAATATTAAATAATGTTATGAAAGAAATTACACTAGCTCTGGTTGTTTTGATGTCATCTATATCATTCTCTCAAAATAATTCAAATAATAACAGCTCTAAAAAAGAAACGATTTTTAGGTATAATTCTGAAGGGTTAAACCCTGATGAAATATCGATTGAGATGGAGGGGTTTGAAAAAAAGGATTTGTATTTAAGTACCATGAATTGGATTAAAGAAAAATATAAAAACCCTGATCAGGTTATCACGAATGAACAAAAAGACAAAAAAATTACTATAGAAGGATTTACAGATAATGCCATTTGTTTTGGTTTGGGACCTGATTATAGTTGTGAGGGCTTAACCTATATTATAGAAATAAAATTTGAAGATGAAGAGTATAATATGAAAGTAAAGAAGTTATCTTATATAAATAAATCAAATAAGAAAGAAAACATAAATCTCAGCAAAAGTGATTTTCATAACGGCAATAATGAGTTAGATAAAAATTACACAAAAGTTCCTTCACAAATAGAAACCTTATTTAATAATTTAAACACGAGTTTATTTAACTTCACAAATAAACTAGAACAAGTAAGCGAGTGGTAATTAAATTTGAAAAATTAGTAATGTAGAGACTCATTAATACTTTTTAACTTTGAGAAAATATCCCAAACCACAACTCCACAGCTCACCGATATGTTTAAAGAATGTTTTGTGCCATATTGAGGGATTTCAATCACCACATCACTGGAACTAACAACCTTTTGTGATACACCTTTTACTTCATTACCAAAAACTAACCCGTATGTTGTGTTTGCTTCGGGAGTAAATGCGTTAAGCATCGTAGCGTTTTCAGTTTGCTCAATAGAACAGATTTTTATGTTTTCAGCTTTTAATTTTTCAATTAAATCGATCGTGTTTTCAACATATTCCCAGGCTACAGTATCGGTACTCCCTAAAGCGGTTTTATGAATGTCTTTATGTGGGGGTGTTGCGGTAATACCACACAAATAAATTTTTTCGATTAAAAAAGCATCACTTGTTCTAAATACCGAACCAATATTGTTTAAGCTCCGTATGTTATCTAATATGATAATTAGAGGTGTTTTAGTAACCGATTTAAAATCGTCAACACTCAATCGGTCTAACTCGCTGTTTTTTAGTTTTCTCATTCAACAAAAATATTCAAAAAAAAACTTCCTTTGAAAAAAGGAAGTTTTTAATGATTTATAAAACAAATAGTATTTTACTTATTTTGAAACTTCTGCCGGAGCATTAACACTGCCTTTTATATGAATTACTTTTGAAGGCGTGTTTACTGCATTTGAAATTAAAGTAACACTTTTAGAAAAAGCTCCAGTTCTTTTAGTGTCATAATGTACTTTAATTACAGAAGATTGTCCAGGAACAATCGCTTCTTTTGGCCATGTTGGAACTGTACATCCACAAGATCCTTTAGCTGTTGTAATTACTAGAGGTGCATTGCCTGTATTTGTAAATTTAAATTCTCTGTTTCCATCTGCATTGTTTTCAATAGTACCGTAATCTATAGTTTCAGATTCAAACTCAATTTTTGCGCCATCTTTTGTGTCGGCTACTTGAGGCATTTCAACTTTTGAAGTGGTTTGTGCAATTCCTGTAGAGATTATCCCTAAAACAGCAAAACTGAATAATAAAAAGGCTTTTTTCATTTTGATTTAAAATTTATGATTTGTTATAACAAAGTTATATAAACTTATTTATTGAAGTATTATTTAACACAGTTTTATTGTAACTTTTTTTTATAGGAACCTCATAAGGCTCCATTTTATTAAGAATGACACCTTAAATGTTGAAATCTAGTTGTAATTGTAAATAACTTACAGGCCATCTGCTTTAGAAAAAATCAAAATAATGGTACTTTAGCATCCCTTGCGTTACTGACAGTTATCTCGCAAAAACAAGATTTAAAATACATTCCATTGGCAAAAAAAGTAACTCCTTTAATGAAACAGTACAATGCTATAAAAGCAAAGTATCCAGATGCTTTATTATTATTTCGTGTAGGCGATTTTTACGAAACCTTTGGGGAGGATGCCATTAAAACAGCTGGTATTTTAGGAATTATTTTAACCAAACGAGGTGCCGGTAGTGAGAGTGAAATTGAGTTGGCGGGTTTCCCACATCATTCCATAAACACCTACTTGCCGAAATTGGTAAAAGCAGGTGAGCGCGTTGCTATTTGCGATCAACTTGAAGATCCTAAACTAACCAAGGACATTGTAAAACGTGGCGTTACAGAATTAATAACTCCAGGCGTATCCTTAAATGATGAGGTTTTAGTATCAAAATCGAACAACTTTTTATGTTCTGTGTATTTCGATAAAAAATATATTGGGGTATCTTTTTTAGATATTTCTACCGGGGAGTTTTTAACCTCACAAGGAAACGCAGAATACATTGATAAGTTGCTTCAAAATTTTAGTCCCAGTGAAGTGTTGGTTTCTAAGCAAAAGCGCACTTTGTTTAACGAAACGTTTGGGAAAGATTTTCATACGTTTTATATGGAAGATTGGGTGTATCAAACCGATTATGCTTACGAAACCCTTATAAAACATTTCAATACAAAAACACTTAAAGGGTTTGGAATTGAAGATTTGTATGAAGGTATTATTGCGTCGGGATCTATTTTGCATTATTTAGACGAGACACAACATAACAAACTTCAGCATATAACGTCTATATCCAGAATTGCAGAAGATGAATACGTGTGGATGGATAAATTCACCATCAGAAATTTAGAGCTTTACAATTCTACGAATAATAATGCGGTAACGCTTTTAAATATTATTGATAAAACCATTTCCCCAATGGGTGGGCGTATGCTAAAACGCTGGTTAGCTTTACCCTTAAAGCGTGTCGATAAAATTAAACAACGACATGAAGTGGTTAGCTTTTTTACAAAGGAATCGGCCACACATCAAAAAATTCAAAATCATATTAAACATATTGGCGATTTAGAACGCTTAATTTCTAAAGTAGCAACGGCTAAAGTAAATCCTCGAGAAGTTATTCAGCTTAAAAACTCTTTAGAAGCCATTGTTCCTATAAAGGCTTTAGCGTCCAATTGCACTAACGAATCACTCAAAATTATTGGTGACACCCTTCAAGGGTGCGACGTACTTCGAGAAAAAATTAAACAAATGCTTAACGAAGAGGCGCCCGTTAACGTATTAAAGGGAAAAACCATTGCAGCAGGCTTTTCTTCGGAATTGGATGAATTACGAGGTTTATCAAAATCTGGAAAAGATTATTTGGACAAAATGCTTCAGCGCGAAAGTAAGCGAACGGGCATTACATCTTTAAAAATTGACTCAAATAATGTGTTTGGCTACTATATTGAAGTTAGAAACACCCATAAAGATAAAGTGCCTTTAGAATGGGTTAGAAAGCAAACTTTAGTGAATGCAGAACGTTATATTACCGAGGAATTAAAGGAATATGAAGCTAAAATATTAGGCGCCGAAGACAGAATACTTGCTATTGAACAGCAGTTATTTTCAGAGTTGGTAGGGTGGCTCAATCAATATATAAAACCGGTACAGCAAAATGCGTATTTAATTGGGCAATTAGATTGTTTGTGTGGCTTTGCGCAATTAGCAAAAGAGAATAAATATGTGTATCCAAGTATCGATGATTCTTTCGATTTAGACATTAAAGATGGCCGACATCCGGTTATTGAAAAGCAATCACCTATTGGAGAAGCCTATATTGCTAACGATGTGTTTTTAGATAGAGCAACGCAGCAAATCATTATGATTACGGGCCCTAATATGTCTGGTAAATCGGCCATTTTACGCCAAACGGCATTGATTGTTTTGTTGGCTCAAATTGGAAGTTTTGTGCCTGCAAAAGAAGCAAGAATTGGCTTGGTAGATAAAATTTTCACCAGAGTAGGAGCGAGTGATAATATATCGATGGGTGAATCGACCTTTATGGTGGAAATGAATGAAACCGCATCCATTTTAAATAATATTTCTGATAGAAGTTTGGTGTTGTTAGACGAAATTGGTCGAGGCACCAGTACTTATGATGGTATTTCGATAGCGTGGGCCATTAGTGAATATTTACACGAACATCCTGCTAAACCAAAGACATTGTTTGCTACGCATTACCATGAGCTTAATGAAATGGCAGAAACCTTTGGGCGCATTAAAAACTTTAATGTATCGGTTAAAGAATTAAAAGACAATGTGCTTTTTTTAAGAAAATTGGTTGCAGGAGGCAGTGCCCATAGTTTTGGTATTCATGTGGCGAAAATGGCTGGTATGCCGCAGCAGGTTTTGCATCGCGCTAATCAGATTTTAAAGAAGCTGGAGAAGACACATTCAAGCGAAGCGCTTACTGATAAGGTGAAATCTTTAAATGATGAGATGCAATTAAGCTTTTTTAATTTAGATGATCCACTTCTTGAAAATATAAAAGAAGAGATATTACATATTGATATTGATACACTTACTCCTATTGAAGCGCTTATGAAACTTAATGAAATTAAGCGCATGTTAGTTAAGAAAAAACGCGCATAAAATAAAATTCATTTATTTTGATAAAAGGCTTTGGTTTTAGAAGAAATATTCTAAATTTGCATCCGCAATAGCAATATTGCTTGTCTGCTTTAAGTAGGTATGTTCATAAAAAACTGCGAAAGTAGCTCAGGGGTAGAGCATCACCTTGCCAAGGTGGGGGTCGCGGGTTCAAATCCCGTCTTTCGCTCTGAAACTTTTCAAAAATATACCAATGCTGAAGTGGTGGAATTGGTAGACACGTTGGACTTAAAATCCAATGTCCATTAGGACGTACGGGTTCAAGTCCCGTCTTCAGTACATAGTGAAACCGTAAACGATTAAATATTAATTGTTTACGGTTTTCTTGTTTCTTGTTTAGTCAACTATTAGTCAACATTATTAAATTAAGGGTGTTTTTTCTCTTTTTACTATGTGTGTTAACACT
Organism: Mariniflexile sp.; assembly: GCA_051275695.1. Classification (GTDB taxonomy): domain Bacteria; phylum Bacteroidota; class Bacteroidia; order Flavobacteriales; family Flavobacteriaceae; genus Mariniflexile. The sequence continues at coordinate 831 of JBNMNO010000003.1, read as the reverse complement.
TACTTTTTAATGTTTCTAAAACAATTTCTTTTAGGTATGTAAATAACTAAAATTTATTCTTTTTTGATTTTGTTTTGATTAATCAATTAATGCAAATTAACTATTGATTATTTAGTTCCTTTTTAGGTCGTTCGATTCGTTGTATTTTATAATTAATAGAAATTAACTATTAATTTTCATGGAGAGAATGTTACGGAATACCGTATTGGAAAATAATTAAATTAATAAAAAAATGCCTAACGGAATTTCTTCCCATTAGACATAATTTCACTTCACTAACGGTTGGTTGATTAATAACATTGCTATTATATTAATTAAAAGTACTAGATACAATACTCAACTTGAGTAATTTTACGTAAGAAAAAAGAACTAAGAATTATTGATAATGGTATAAGCACAATATATCATAAGTCATAGTTTAATCAATAAAATACACCTTACTTAGCAGTGTTGTTCACTTTGGTTGGTTAATGACAATTAATAGCGATAAGAGAATTGTTCTGCAAAGAATAGTTCTCTTTTTTTTTTTTTTTGACTTTTAAAAATGATTATTAGCATAAATCAGTTAACTTAATTAATAAAGATTAATTAATTAAGTTGAAAAAAATTGATTAATCAATTTAAAATAACAGATAGCAGAATCAAAAAAAATCATTTAATTGAAATATATTGATTAATCAATGTTAGGAGCATACCTATCAAGACTATGCCCATATTTAAAACGCTGTACTTCTGTTATGGTGTTATGCTCAGGGCTTACATAATGGCAAAACCTCCACTTAATACTACACCTGTAACTACAACAACAATAAACCCTACTAAATATATTAA
>JBNMNO010000002.1:0-84280 GCA_051275695.1 Mariniflexile sp. | reverse complement strand
TTGTTCAAGCCAGTTTCTAATTTATTCGTTTTAACAAATTCTTTTAGGGCATCAGAAATACTTATATGTTCGTTGTTTCGTTTTGCCATTTTGTTATTCTAATTTAAAAATTTCGTAAGATTGATGCACCTGCTTTACAGCATTTTCAGTTCGTTCTGCATGTGTATCGCTTATAAAAAGCTGCCCAAAATTTTCATTATCTACCAATTTAATAATTTGAGACACACGTTGTTCATCTAATTTATCAAAAATATCGTCAAGTAGTAAAATGGGGTTCACATTACTTTGCGCTTTAATAAAATCAAATTGTGCCAACTTTAAAGCAATTAAAAATGATTTTTGCTGACCTTGACTCCCGAATTTTTTAATTGGATGACCTTCAATATTAAAATGCAAGTCATCCTTATGCACTCCAACACTGGTATATTGTAACATTTTATCTTTATTAATACTTTTTTGTAAAAGTGTATTTAAATTGTCTTCAAGCAAATCACTATGATATATTAATTCAACCACTTCGTTGCCATTGCTTATAGCTTCATAGCGTTCCTTAAAAATAGGGATAAATGCTTTTAAAAAGTTTTTACGCTCAATAAAAATTTCCGTTCCAAAATCATTTAATTGACCGTTGTACACATCTAATGTGTCTTTGTTAAAAGTATGATTTAAAGCGAAATATTTTAATAGGGCATTGCGCTGTGCTAGTATTTTATTGTACTTAATTAAATGGTTTAAATAGCTTTTGTCGCTTTGCGAAATCACACTGTCTATAAACTTTCGTCTGGTATCGCTTCCTTCAATAATTAAATCTCTATCTGCAGGCGAAATTATAACCAAAGGTAAAAAACCAATGTGTTCGCTAAATTTTTCGTAGGCTTTTCCATTGCGTTTAATCACTTTTGTTTGTCCGCGTTTTAAACTTACAATAACTTTTTCGCTTTTATTCTCCTTTTCGTATTCGCCGTGAACTACAAAAAAGTCTTGATCGTGCTTAATATTTTGAGTTGCGACTGGATTGAAATAGCTTTTTCCGAAGGATAAATGATAAATAGCATCTAATACATTCGTTTTTCCAATACCATTATTACCCACAATACAATTTATTTTGTCGTTGAATGTAAACGATTTACTATCGAAATTTTTGTAATTTAGTAATGAAAGTGATTTTAAAATCATAGAAAATGTAACTTAAACAGTGTAAAGAAGATGCGACTCTTTAAAAGGATGTGCAAATTATTGAAAAATATCAAATAAATAACCTTTTAGTTATGAAGAAAAATTATATTTTTGCGGCGCATTAATTTTACACAAAATACATGGCAACTTATACAAAAAAAGGAAATAAATCAAAAACCAAAGCAGAAAAGGAACAAGATATTGCTGAAGGATCAACTACGGCTGAGGTTTTTAATACACTTGACGAAACCGCATCGAAGACTGAGGCTTTTGTAGAAAAAAATCAAAAATATATTTTTATTATAATTGGAGTTGTTGCTGCAATTGTTTTAGGATATTTGGGGTACAATGAATTTATTGCAAAACCAAAGCAAGTAACGGCTATGAACGATATGTTTCAAGCTCAAAAGTATTTTGATGAAGCTGTAAATGGCACTCAAAAAGATTCGCTTTACACTTTAGCTTTAAAAGGAGGCGAAGGTAAATTTGGTATGTTAGATGTCATTGAAGAATATAGTGGTACAGAATCTGCTAATTTGGCAAATTATTATGCAGGAACTGCTTATCTGCATTTAAAAGATTATAAAAAAGCTATTGAGCATTTAGGTAATTTTAAAAGTGAAGACGAAATATTGGCGCCATTAGCTAAAGGAAATATTGGTGATGCCTTTGCGCAATTAAACCAAAAGGAAGATGCTTTAGATTACTATGAGCAGGCTGCTAAAATGCGTGATAACGAATATACAGCACCTATGTATTTATACAAAGCAGGAGCAATAGCTTTAGATTTAGGTAAGGCAGATAAAGCGCTTACTTATTTTAACAAGATAAAAGACGAATATCCAAATTCTACTGAAGCGGCAACCATAGAAGTGTTTATTGGCAAAGCTCAAGTATTGGCAAATAAATAGTATGGCCACGGTAAATAAAAATTTATCTCATTACGATAAAGCAACAATCCCAAATGCGAGCAAGTTTCGGTTTGGGATTGTTGTTTCAGAGTGGAATGATTCCATTACCGAAGGCTTGTTTCAAGGCGCTTATGATACGTTGATTGAACATGGAGTATTGCCAAATAATATTATTCGTTGGGATGTTCCTGGAAGTTTTGAACTTATCTACGGAAGCAAAAAAATGCAAGAACAATTGGTAAATGCGGTTATTGCCATTGGAAGTGTTATTCAAGGCGAGACCAAACATTTCGATTTTGTTTGCGAAGGTGTTGCACAAGGTATAAAAGACTTAAACGTGCTACATGAAACGCCTGTTGTTTTTTGTGTACTTACTGATAATACCATGCAACAGGCCATCGATCGTTCTGGTGGAAAACATGGTAATAAAGGCACCGAAGCTGCTATTGCAGCTATCAAGATGGCCGAATTGCGTAAAAATAGTTAGTTTTTTTTTGAAGAGTTTCAAAGTAACAATGTTTCAAAGAGGAGTAATTACAGAGTTGATTGCGGTTAGAATTTTACTTTGCCAAATAATTATTTGGAGTTTAGTCCCTTTGTCATTTTGGTTTCCTTTACGCTTTATTGCTTTCACCCTTTGTTTCTTTGGGTCTGCACATCTTTATATTTGTTAACATTTTTTAGCAATTCAATTCTTAGTTTCTGCCTATTTTTAAGTATTTTTGAGGGATAAGTATATATAGACTCTGTTGAAACCACGCAAAAATAAAACCTTTAATTATCAATCTGTTTTTTCAAAAGAAAATGAATTAGATGGCCACTTAGATGAATCTAAGAAAAGAGATTTTATTTCAAAATGGAAAACTGACAGAGAAGGAAGCCGAAAAGTAAGAGGCGTTATGCCAATACTAACGCTATTCATAGTTTTGGTATTATTATTGATTTGCATGTATTTGTTAGAAAAAAATTACATGTAATCTGAAACTTAGAAATTATGGGAATCTTAAAAACACGTAAAAACAAAAAGTTTAGTTATACTCCACGTTATTTTGATGATAAGGGAAATGGAAATCCTTTCGAAATTAAACATAAATTTGATGATTTTAGAAACACGGTTGGTGCTAATACAGGTTTAAAAACAAAGATTAACAATGCTTTAAGTGATTTAAAAAATAATCCTGATAGAGCCGTTAGCAGACGTATTTTAATTATTGTTTGTATTTTACTTTTAGTGTTCCTTATAATCATTGATTTTGATTTATCTATTTTCTTTTCTAAATAATATATGTCAGACATTATACAGCTTTTGCCCGATCATGTTGCAAATCAAATTGCTGCTGGAGAAGTTGTACAACGTCCCGCCTCGGTGGTCAAAGAATTATTGGAAAATGCCATTGATGCAGATGCGTCATCCATTAAACTTATTATAAAAGATGCCGGAAAAACCCTTGTTCAGGTCATTGATAATGGAAAGGGCATGAGTGTTACTGACGCCAGGTTGAGTTTCGAACGTCATGCAACCTCTAAAATTCGTACGGCCGACGATTTATTTCATATACACACCAAAGGTTTTCGTGGTGAAGCTTTAGCAAGTATAGCCGCTATAGCCCATGTTGAGTTAAAAACAATGCAAGACTATGATGATGTTGGGAGCTCCATTGTGATTGAAGGCAGTAAAGTAACCTCACAAGAAGTGGTTGTAACGCCAAAAGGCACCTCGATTTCGGTTAAGAACCTTTTTTTTAATATACCTGCGAGGCGTAATTTTTTAAAGTCGAATACAGTGGAACTTCGCCATGTTATTGATGAGTTTCAACGTGTTGCTCTAGCGCATCCTAACATTAATTTTGCATTTTATAACAACGGAAGTGAAACGTTTAATCTACCCATTAGCAATTACAGACAACGAATTGTAAATATCTTTGGCAATAAAACCAATGAAAAACTGGTGCCTGTGGATGAAAAAACCGAAGTTTTAAATGTTTCAGGTTTTGTTGGAAAACCAGAGTTTGCTAAAAAAACCAGAGGCGAGCAGTATTTTTTTGTAAATAACAGGTTTATAAAAAGTCCGTATTTAAATCATGCGATTTCATCGGCGTTTGATGGCTTGCTAAAAGGTGGAAACCATCCTAGTTATTTTTTAAATTTAACGGTAGATCCGCAAACAATAGATATTAATATTCATCCCACAAAAACGGAGATTAAATTTGACGATGAACATACTCTGTATGCCTTGTTACGTTCGGCAGTAAAGCATAGTTTAGGTCAGTTTAATATTGCACCTGTGCTCGATTTTGACCGTGATTCGAATTTAGATACTCCATATCATTTCAACAAAAAAGACACGAATACGCCTTTTATTGAAGTAGATAGAAGTTTTAATCCGTTTAAAGAACATTACGTTTCAGGAAAACAAGTGACGGCCTTTAAAAGGCAAACTTTAAATAATTGGGATAGTTTATATGTAGGGTTGGAATCTAAAGGAACAAAATCACAGGATAATTTTAGTGAGGTTCATTTTGAAAGTGAAGAAACAACCATCTCTGCTTTTAATGATGATAATAAAATTGAAAAGACTAAAACCACATATCAGCTTCATAATAAATATATTGTAAGTACCATAAAATCGGGCATGTTGGTAATAGACCAGCATCGGGCACATCAACGTATTTTATATGAAGATTTCCTGAACAATTTAACCATTAAAGAAGGAATGAGTCAACAATTGTTGTTTCCGCTTCAGTTACATTTTTCAAAACAAGAAATCGAAATTATCAATCAATTAAAAGACGATTTAGAACATACAGGATTTGTGTTTTCAAACGTTTCTAATGAATCTGTAGAAATTATTGGTGTTCCGGTAACAGTTCCAGAAAGTGAAGTGTCCATTATTTTAGAACAGTTAATTGGCGATGTTGAAAATGAAGTGCCCGACAGTAATTTTAGTGCTACCGATTTACTTGCAAAATCTATGGCGAAGAGTTTAGCCATAAAAAGGGGACAGTCATTACAAAAAGATGAACAGGAACATTTGGTGAATAAACTGTTTGCCTGTAAAGAACCCAATGTATCACCAAATAACAGAACAACATTTATAACAATGAGTGTTGACGAATTAGATAAAAAATTTATATAACTAAAAAATAAAGCTATAAAATATAACATCTTGAGAGTGTCAGGCTGAGCGCAGTCGAAGTATAGTCGAAAGGTTTTTATTTATACTTGTTGTTTAAAAAAGAAAGATTAAAAAATATGATGAGAATTTCTGAAACGGTTAAACATTTAATAATCATTAATGTGATTATGTTTGTCGGTACATTAACGATTGGTGGCGGTGTTTTGTTTTATGATTGGTTTGCCATGCATTTTCCTGAAAATGAATCATTTCAACTATGGCAAATACTAACACATATGTTCATGCATGGTGGTGCTATGCATATTTTGTTTAATATGTTTGCATTGTGGATGTTTGGTACGCCCGTAGAACAAGTTTTAGGATCTAAACGCTTTTTGTTTATATATATATCTGCTGGTTTGGGAGCTGTTGCCTTTCAAGTTGGATATTACTATTTTCAATATTTACCTATGGAATCTCAAGCTTTAAGTTTGGGTGCAACACACGAACAAATTATAGAAGTTTTTAAGGAAGGTAAAGTGTTTTCTGCTATTGGTCAGCAATTTAATGAGATTTATTATGCATCTATGGTTGGTGCTTCAGGGTGTATTATGGGTGTTATGGTGGCTTTTGGAATGATGAACCCGAATGCTGAATTAATGTTAATCTTTTTACCTATTCCAATTAAAGCAAAATATTTTATTCCTGGAATTATAATTTTAGATTTGATTTCTGGAATTACAGGCCAATCATTTTTTAGTCCAAGTAACACGGCTTATATGGCACACGTGGGTGGAGCTCTTACAGGATTTATAATTATGTGGTATTGGAAAAAAAATCAATTTAATAGAAACCGCTGGGATTAATGAATTTAACTAACGATATAAAATATAAATTAAGCAATCTTAACGTTTTAGAGAAGATAATAGCTATTAATGTAGCAGTTTTTATTTTAGGACTTTTTTTAAAATCTAATTTGAATTGGTTTGAATTGCCAAGTAGTTTTGTTGATTTAATAGGGAAACCTTGGGCTATTATTTCGTATGCATTTCTGCATTACGACTTTTTGCACATCCTTTTTAATATGCTTTGGTTGTACGTGATTGGGCGTATGTTTTTGAATTTATTCAGCGCAAAGATGGCTTTGAATATTTATTTTTTAGGGGCTATATCTGGTGGTTTAACATTCATGTTATGCTATACTTTGTTGCCAAGTGTGTTTGGTTCAAACTCAAATTTAGTTGGTGCTTCTGCCGCCGTAAGAGCCTTGTTAATTTTTCTATGTGCTTATTTGCCAAATCAAGAAGTTCGATTTTTTGTATTTAATATAAAGCTTTGGCATGTAGGTTTAGCCATAGTAATTTTGGATGTTTTTGGTTTGTTTGTAGGGATACAAGACACTGTTAATGGCAATCCTGGTGGTAATTTAGCACACCTTGGGGGCGCAATACTTGGTTATTTCTATGCAAAACAATTGTTAAAAGGTCATGATATTGGTAAAGGTTTTGAGCGTTTACTAGATAGTATTACTAATTTATTTAAGCCGTCAAAAAAAAGTCACTTAAAAACGGTACATAAAAACAAAAGCAAAGTTGGGGGATACACTAAATCCGATTTTAACGAGTTTAACAATCAAAAGAAAATTGACGTTATTTTAGATAAAATTAGCAAAAGTGGTTATGATAGTTTAACCGCAGAAGAAAAAGAATTTCTGTTTAAAGCAGGAAAGTAGTTCGTGAATTAGATGCCAAGGTTAATTTTGAAATATGAAAAATTTAGGCTTATTAAACAAAATTATTTACGCTATCAATATTTTGGTTGCTGTTGTTCTTTTGTTTTCATTTGCCTTACCTTTTTTACCACCCAGAGCATTTTCAGAATTATCTGTACTTAATTTAGGGGTGCCTTTTTTAATTTTATGTAACGTTTTATTCTTTTTGTACTGGTTGGTTAGGGTTAAAAAACAACTCATTTTATCCTTAATTGTAATTTGTGTGGGTTATATTTTTTTTGGGCCTTTATACAAGTTTTCGTCGTCGAAAAAAGTTGATAGTCCAAACAATATAAAAGTCATGACTTTCAATGTTAGGTTGTTTAATTTATACGATTGGATTCCTGATAAAGATGTTGAAATTAAAATAATCGATTTTATAAAAAACGAATCTCCAGATATTTTGAGTATGCAAGATTATCGTCCTAATTCTAAAATTGATTTTTCTTTTTTTAAATATAAGTATGAAAAACTATCTGGAAAAAAAATAAAGACAGGTCAAGTTATTTTCTCAAAGTACCCCATAATAAATTCGGGTTCTTTAGAGTTTCCTAACACCGCTAATAATGCCATATTTGCTGATATTGTTAAAGCGAATGATACCATTAGAATTTATAATATCCACCTTCAATCTTTGAAAATTGACACCAACGTTGAAAAACTTAAACATGAAAACAAGTCGCGTTTATTTAATCGTGTAAGTTTAACATTTAAAAGACAACAATTTCAAACCGAACTACTTTTAAAGCATAAAAGTGAGTGTAATTATAAAATGGTGATTTGCGGCGATTTTAATAACACGGCCTATTCCTATGTTTACCGAAAAATTAAGGGCAATTTAAATGATACTTTTAAGGAAGCCGGGAATGGTTTTGGACGTACCTACGATTTTAAATTTTTTCCAGTTCGTATTGATTATATGTTTGCCGATGAAGCCTTTTCTGTGAATGGTTTTAAATCATATAATGAGCATTATTCAGACCATTACCCAATTATGGCTACTTTGAGTTTAGAGGAGTAATTTTCAGTCGCAATGTGCAGTTGCAGTATATAGTCTTATTGTGCTGTCGCAGTATGCAGTCGCAATTTTTTGAAATTAAAAAATAGGTGCTCGTTAAAGTTTTAATATTTTGGAGCTTTGGCCCTTTGCTTCTTTACTAAAAAATCACATAAAAGTACAATCTACGGTATCAGAAAAAATATGTATTACCAATCCTAATCCTATCAATCTTGTTTTTTTTGGAATTAGTAGTAGTAAATAAATAGCAATTGCAAAATAGGAGTGAAGCGGATGAAAGTTTATGCTACATCTATTTGGGTCGAAAACGGGAGTTGCTAAAAGATGGTCTAGATCTATTAACATGCTTAAAATCATAATTAAAAATGCAAATTTCCAATTCGATTTGTAAAAAAGTAATGCGACTACAAGTGGAATCAAAAAATGGCATCCATAATGTGCAAGGGTTTGTAGCATTAGTGAGTTATGAAAGTTTGAGATTCTAAATAATTTACAGCGTTTGGTCCTTCATTAAATAATAAATCTAAAACACTCAAGTTTGGAATAAATCCATGTTTATCACTAAATACCTGCGTATAGCTATCAAACTGTTGAGGTTGTTCTTTTTTTACATTTACTAAATATCTCAAATCCACTGTTTTTTCTATTTGTTTTTGATATATTTGAGATTTAGAAATCTGTAAATTTAATTGTAAGCATTCGCATATTACTTCAAAACATTTTAGGTTAAAATCTAAAATAAAATCTGATTTTATGTTGAATAACGGGAAAAGTTCATATTCATAATATTCAAAAAAAGGAGATGTACTATATGCTGAAAGCAAAGATTTCCAGTGCAAATCTTGCCATTTTACTTCATTAAAAATTTTAACATCTCGATACTTTTGCCTGTTATTTTGAGTATGAATAACAGGAATATTTAAAGCCAATTGACCGTTAGCACCATAAATATAGGTACGGTTTCTATAGGTTTGCTTTAAAAAATTATCGTGATCTTCAAATGTAATTTGTTCGGCTTTTGTTAAAGCAACAAAATGTGCGATGCTCGGAAAATATGTTGGATGGATTATTATGTTCATTTGCTCGTTGTCATTCCCGCGAAGGCAGGAATCCACTCATTTAGAAAATTTATAAACGATTCCTGCCTTCCCAGGAATGACAAAACTTAACTATTAGCCTTTTTGCGTGTCCTCCATTTATTAAAGCCAATCCATCCCAATAATAAAATAACAAATGGAATAAAATAGGATGTTGCTTTCCCACTACCGCTAACAGTTGTGAAGAAACGATCCCAACGTGGACTTTTTCCATCCCAACTCATCCAAATAAAAACAGGTTTACCAACTACATGGTCAAAAGGTACAAAGCCCCAATAACGTGAATCGATCGAGTTATGGCGGTTATCTCCCATCATCCAGTAATAATTTTGTTTAAAGGTGTAGGTAGTTGCAACTTCACCATTTATTAAAATTTGGTTGCCTTTTACATGTAGCGTATTGCCTTCGTATTCAGTAATAACACGTTTGTAAAGAGGTAACATATTCAAATTAACAGCAATAGTTTTTCCTGCTTCAGGAATATATATGGGCCCGAAGAAATCAACATTCCAATTATAATTAGGGTCTTGCGGGAAATTTTTAGGTTCTCTAACACCCTGTATTTGTATATTAGGTGTAATACTTACAACATTCGGGTTGTCTTTAAATTTATCTCGGGCTTCATCTGAAATAGCAGAAAAATAATAGGTATTATTAGAATTAGGCATAATACCAAATCCATCCGTAATATCGTATCGCTCTTTAAGGTATGCCGGGTTAAATTGAGATGTTTTTGGTTGAACATAATAGCTAAATTGTAAATGCGCTCTGTCTGGTAATACATTTTGTTTTCCATTAATGTACACAAAACCATTTCGAACTTCTAACGAGTCGCCAGCAATACCAACACAACGTTTTACTAAATTGGTTTTTTTATCGATGGGTTTATAATAGTTTCTATCTGGATTAAAATCATTCATATCCAACAAGGTGTCTGCGGGTTGATTAAAAACCACGATATCATTGTGTTCAATTTTTTCAAAAGCTGGAAAACGAAGATATGGTAATTGCAATTTGTTTATCCATGACGTTTTTCTTTCAGAGAAATTATCGTCAAACAAGTACGATTTCTTTTTTAATAAAGGAATGGTGTCATGAACCATAGGGGCTCCAACGGTAGTCATTGGTACTCTGGCCCCATAATGAAACTTGCTTACAAACAGAAAGTCGCCAACTAACAACGATTTTTCTAAAGACGAAGAAGGAATTGTAAAGGGTTGAATAAAATAGGTGTGTACAATAGTGGCTGCAACAATGGCAAATAAAATAGAACTCACCCAATCTCCTGAACCTGATTTTGGTTGCAAACTTCGGTTTTCTATATATTTAACATTGGTGGCATAATTTAGGTAGTAGTTGTAAAAGCCCAAAGTTACAACCGCTAAAAAAGTATCTAGAGTTGAGTTTTTACCAAAACTTCTTGCCGTTTCTACCCAAACTACTGCAAGCATAATTAGGTTAACAATGGGTAAAAACATAAGGATAATCCACCACCAAGGGCGATTAATGATTTTCATTAAAATAACACCATTGTAAACAGGTATAAAGGCTTCCCAAGCTTGTCTTCCTGCTTTCATATACAATTTCCAAGTGCCTAAACCATGTATAACTTGAATAATCAAGATGAAAATAAACCATTGCATTAATGTCATAATCGTAGTTTTTTATAGTTTTGTTAGTAGCTCAACTGACTAATCTTGTTACTTGTTTTTTATGTATTAACCAATATTTAACACATCGTTCATGGTAAACACCCCAGTTTTTCCAGCAATCCATTCTGCTGCAATTACGGCGCCAAGTGCAAATCCTTGTCGTGTGTGGGCAACATGTTCAATAGTAATCCTATCTACTTCGCTTTCATAATTAATTGTGTGAGTTCCAGGAACATCTTCAATACGTTTTGCTACGATAGGGATTGTTTTTTTAATAGTTTCATCTAATTTCCAATTTTCAAAATTAGCGTTAAAAGCTATAATGTCATTCGCTAATGAAATAGCTGTTCCGCTAGGCGCATCCAATTTTTGAGTATGGTGAATTTCTTCCATAGTAACATGGTACTGTTTAAGCCTACTCATCATTTTAGCAAGTGTTTTATTAAGCTCAAAAAAGATATTGACACCTAAACTAAAGTTAGATGCATAAATAAAGGCTCCTTTTTTTTCTTTACATAATACAACGGCTTTATCGTAATCGTGTAACCAACCCGTTGTTCCAGAAATTACAGGAACGCCATGGTTTAAACAATTAGAAATGTTATTATATGCTACTGCTGGTATACTAAAATCTATGGCAACATCGGCTTTAGTAATATCGTATCCTTCATCATCTTTATCAACGGTTAAAACAATATGATGCCCACGTTTAATGGCAATTTGCTCGATGGTTTTCCCCATTTTTCCGTATCCAAGTAAAGCAATGTTCATAATTAAAATTTAAAGTTTAAAGTTAATCCGAGATTGCTAGAGGCATCCATCTCATTAATTTTAAAATGTGGTGCTAAAGATAGGTTTTCATCTACATTATATTGCATTAAATGTGCATCTACATTAGCATCTATTATATTTAAGGCATAAATACCTAAGGTTACAAACAGTGATATTTCTTTATTTTTTCTGTAAAATTTTTGTCCCCGTTCTAAACCTTCAGTTGTAACTCTAGGAGATGTGAGTTGATTTCCTTGAAAATCAAGATAAAATTCATCGTTTGTAAAACCAGCTAATCTACTTTTATAAGCGTCTCGATACCTGTTGTATTCTTTATTGTTATTGGAATAAAAATAAATCCCAGTAATTAATCCACCATAAACTATGGGTATTTTCCAATAACTTTTATTGTAAGCTTGCCCTAAACCAGGTAAAATAGCAGAATAAAAAGCTGCTTTTGATGGAGAAAGTGGGTTGTAGGAATTTGTGGTTTCTGCAAGCGAATCAATTATAACCTCTTTTGGTAGCTCTTTTTTTTTGTTATTTTTTTCTTGTGAAATTAAACACCAGCAAAAAAAAAGTGAGAATAGACTGGTTATTAAGAGTTTATTTGGCACCTTGAACTAATTTTTTAATACGATTAAAATCTTCTTCAGAATGAAATGGAATTGAAATTTTCCCTTTTCCATTCTTAGAGACTTTAACGTCAATTTTTTGCCCGAAGTATTCTGAAAAAGCTCCAACACCATCTTTAATGTAGTTTGGTAACGCGCCTTCCTCTTTTTTAGGGACCACTTTTACTTCTTGAGTCGTGCTAAAATTGCGAACTAAATTTTCAGTTTCCCTAACAGATAATTCATTTGATAGGACTTTTCCGTAAATATCTAATTGAATGGTTGGATCTTCAACAGTAATTAAAGCACGCCCGTGTCCCATAGAAATAAAACCATCACGCATTCCGGTTTGAATAATAGGGTCCAGTTTTAATAAGCGCAAATAGTTGGCAATGGTAGAGCGTTTTTTACCAACACGTTCGCTCATTTGTTCTTGAGTGAGGTTAATTTCCTCAATTAAACGTTGATATGATAATGCAATTTCAATGGGGTCTAAATCCTGACGTTGAATGTTTTCAACCAAGGCCATTTCCAACAATTCTTGGTCGTTAGCAATTCTTATGTAAGCAGGAATAGTCTCTAAACCTATTGATTTTGAAGCCCTAAAACGACGCTCACCGGAAACCAGTTGGTATTTATTAAAACCTAATTTTCTAACGGTTATAGGCTGAATAATTCCTAGCTCTTTAATAGAAGATGCTAATTCTCGTAAGGATTCTTCACTAAAATTAGTACGTGGTTGAAAGGGGTTCACTTCAATAAAATCGGTATCCAGCTCAATAATATTACCTATTACTTTATCGGCATTTTTATCCTGAACCGACAGAATATCGTTACTAGGGTCTTTTAAAAGTGCTGATAAACCTCTACCTAAAGCTTGTTTTTTAATTGCCTTAGCCATAATTAAGCGTTTTTATTGATAATTTCTTTTGCCAAACTTAAGTAATTACTCGCGCCTTTACTAGCAGCATCATACTTAATTATACTTTCACCAAAGCTAGGAGCTTCGCTTAATTTAACATTTCGTTGAATAATAGTTTCAAAAACCATATCATTAAAGTGTTTTTGAACTTCTTCAACCACTTGGTTTGAAAGTCTTAAACGAGAATCGTACATAGTAAGTAATAAACCTTCAATGTCTAGTTCTGGATTATGAATTTTTTGAACACTTTTTATGGTGTTTAAAAGTTTTCCTAAACCTTCCAATGCAAAATATTCACATTGTATGGGTATAATAACAGCATCGGCAGCGGTTAAAGCATTTAATGTTAATAAGCCTAAGGACGGTGCACAATCAATTATAATGTAATCGTAATCGTCTTTAATAGCTGCTAATGCTTTTTTTAACATGTACTCTCTGGCCTCTTTATCAACAAGTTCTATTTCAATAGCAACTAAGTCAATATGAGCAGGAATAATATCTAAATTTGGTGTTTCCGTTTTTATTATTGCTTCCTTGGCAGAACTGGAATGCTCTATAACTTGGTAGGTTCCAATTTCTAAAGATTCTATATCTATTCCTATTCCAGAAGTTGCATTTGCTTGAGGGTCAGCATCAATAAGTAGCACTTTTTTTTCTAGAACTCCAAGAGAAGCTGCTAAATTTATAGATGTTGTTGTTTTACCAACGCCCCCTTTTTGATTTGCAATTGCAATGATTTTACCCATTAAATGATTTGGTTTTATGAACCGTAAAAATACAATTATTTACGAGTTATAAAAATGGAACTTGTTAATATCTGTTGAATAAACCATATCGTTTCAACTGAAGGAGGATTTATTTTTTATTGGCCCTAATCAAAGCTTCTAATTGATCCCACATCTCTTGCGGAATCTCTTCTAAAATATTAAACTCTCCAGCACCTTTCAGCCATTCGCCTCCATCAATAGTAATAACTTCCCCATTAACATAGCTTGAAAAATCGGATACCAAATATGCTGCTAAATTTGCGAGTTCTTGATGTTCACCAACACGTTTTAAAGGTACTTTTTTAGCCATGTCGAATTTATCTTTAAGATCTCCCGGAAGCAATCTATCCCAAGCCCCTTTGGTAGGGAATGGTCCTGGTGCAATAGCATTAAAACGCATGCCGTATTTCGCCCATTCTACCGCTAAACTTCTTGTCATAGCTAAAACTCCAGCTTTAGCAGTGGCGCTAGGAACCACATATCCGGAACCTGTCCAGGCATAAGTAGTGACAATATTTAAAACAATAGTGTTGGTTTGTTTAGTGTCTATCCAGTGTTTACCAAAAGCTAAGGTGCAGTTTTTTGTACCTTTTAAAACAATATCTATAATGGTGTCGAAAGCATTTGGAGATAAGCGTTCTGTTGGTGAAATAAAATTTCCAGCAGCATTGTTTAGTAAGACATCAATTTTACCAAATTTTGCAATTACAGCTTTATGCATGCTTTCAACTTGGTCATAATGCCTCACGTCGCATTGTAACGGTAAACAGGTTCCGCCAGTTTCGGTTTCTAGTTCTTTGGCTGTATTTTCTAACTTTTCTAAATTTCTTGAGGTAATGGCAACATTGGCTCCAAGTTCTAAGAAGTATTTGGTCATGGCTTTCCCAAGACCACTGCCACCCCCGGTAACTACTATAGTTTTACCTTTAAGGGCATCGTCTCGAAGCATTTTTGCTGAATAGTTCATTTTATTTTTTCTTGAAATTTAATTTAATGTTTTTGATAGTTTTAGTTTTTAATTGATTTTCTGCTAAACCAAACGAGTAGTCTTTTCTTTATGAATCAAAATAAACTAATCAATCAAAATTTCTAAAATATGAATCGCTGTATCACTAATTTTAGTGCCCGGGCCAAAAATAGCGGTGGCCCCTGCCTCCAGTAAATATTGGTAATCTTGTTTTGGTATCACGCCACCAACAATTACCATAATATCATCGCGCCCATATTCTTTTAACGTATCAATAACCTGCGGAACGAAAGTTTTATGTCCTGCAGCGAGCGAAGAGATTCCTAGAATGTGCACATCGTTTTCTATGGCTTGTTTGGCAGCTTCTTTTGGCGTTTGAAAAAGGGGACCAATATCAACATCAAAACCAACATCTGCGTAGCCGGTAGCTACCACTTTTGCACCACGGTCATGTCCGTCTTGTCCCATTTTTGCAATTAAGATACGTGGACGTCTACCATCTTGTTTTGCAAAAATATCTGCTAGTTCCTGAGCCTTTTTAAACGACTCGTCATCTTTTATTTCTTTACTATACACGCCTGAAATTGATTTTATTTCTGCTTTATGTCTGCCAAAAACAAGTTCGAGGGCATCGCTTATTTCTCCAAGCGTCGCGCGTTCTCTTGCTGCTTCAATAGCTAAAGCTAATAAATTTTTTTGTCCATTCCGCGAAGCCTCCGTTAATTTTAATAAAGCGACTTTTACTTTTTCAGAATTTCTTTTAGTTTTAATTCTATTTAATTGTTCAATTTGCTGGGACCGCACCGATTGATTATCTACTTCAAGAGTTGAGATAGGATCTTCGTATTTTAATCTATATTTATTAACCCCAACAATAATATCGGTTCCAGAATCTATACGTGCTTGTGTGCGAGCCGCAGCTTCTTCAATACGTAATTTTGGTATACCGGCTTCAATGGCTTTGGTCATACCCCCGATGGCTTCCACTTCTTCAATTAAAGTCCATGCTTTTTGGGCAATATCATGTGTTAGTTTTTCAACATAATAACTGCCTGCCCAAGGGTCCACTGTTTTGGTTATTTTGGTTTCTTCTTGTAAAAATATCTGAGTATTTCGTGCAATTCTTGCCGAAAAATCTGTTGGTAAAGCGATCGCTTCGTCTAAGGCATTGGTATGTAAACTTTGGGTGCCACCAAAAACAGCTGCAGCAGCTTCAATAGTGGTTCGTGCTACATTATTAAACGGGTCTTGTTCGGTTAAACTCCAACCGCTTGTTTGGCAATGCGTGCGTAAGGATAAAGATTTTTCATCTTTAGGATTGAATTGTTTTACCAATTTGGCCCACAATAAACGAGCTGCCCGCAATTTGGCAATTTCCATAAAATGATTCATGCCAATGGCCCAAAAGAAAGAAAGGCGAGGAGCAAAGGTGTCAATATCCATACCTGCTTCCAATCCTTTCCTTATATATTCTAAACCATCGGCAAGGGTGTATGCCAACTCAATATCGCACGTGGCACCAGCTTCTTGCATATGGTATCCAGAAATGCTAATACTATTGAATTTCGGCATGTTTTTGCTGGTATATTCAAAAATATCAGCAACAATTTTCATTGAAGGCGTAGGCGGATATATGTACGTATTACGTACCATAAATTCTTTTAAAATATCATTTTGAATAGTTCCAGCTAGTTGCTCTGGTTTAACCCCTTGTTCTTCAGCGGCTACAACATAAAAGGCCATAATGGGTAATACAGCACCATTCATGGTCATAGACACCGACATTTTTTCTAATGGAATTTGGTCGAAAAGGATTTTCATATCTTCAACCGAATCAATGGCAACACCAGCTTTTCCAACATCACCCACCACACGTTCGTGGTCGGAATCGTAACCTCTATGGGTTGCTAAATCAAATGCAATGGATAGTCCTTTTTGTCCTGCGGCTAAATTACGTCTGTAAAATGCATTGCTTTCTTCGGCATTACTAAACCCGGCATACTGTCTGATAGTCCAAGGTTTTTGAACATACATCGTGCTATAGGGCCCTCGAAGATTTGGAGTTATTCCTGCAGCAAAATTGAGATGTTCCATACCACTTAAGTCCTCTTTGGTATATGTTTCATTAATTTGAATGCCTTCAGCGGTTAAAAAGGTTTTGGGTACTGGGTTTTGGATAAAAGCTTCTTTGTCCTTTAGTCTTTTTTCTTCCGTTTGTATGACGGTGATATGTTGAAGATTTTTTCTCAAAATTATTTTTTGATTATTTCTAATGAGGTATCCTTTATTGGTTGAGGAATTTTATTAAAATCTACTTTAGGTTTGGGTTTGTCAAAACTTATTTTTGATAAATCAAGATCAAAAAGCTTCGCGTAGTATAATTCAAAAGCGATGTAACTAGCTAAATATTTATCATTAAGTGCTGTGCCATACTTAGTTAATAATGGAGCGCCAAAGAGTTTTGGATTCATACTATTTGTACTTAAAAGGGCATTAAGAGTTGTTTTTAAATTGGGGTCAGAAAGATTATTAGCAATGCAATTGAAGAAAGCGCTATTATATTTTAAATGACTTTTATTGTTATTGACGTCCCACAAATTGTTGTCTTTTTTTAATGCTTCAAATACTTTTATAGAATGAGCAGATAGGATGTCCTCATATTTAATGTTTCCGAAATTAGCCATTCTAATAAATTGATTATAAGCTTGGACTAAAGATGCATTTGGTTTGTCTTTGCCATAAAAATTTAGAATATCATCTTCAAAAGAATAAAGTGCTTCTTGATATAATTTTGTATCCATGGTGTTGCAAGTCAAAACAATAGGCTTGTCGGCGTATTTATATTCCGAAAGTTTGTTGTCATTTTTGCAACTCGTTAAGCCTACTAATAATAACAAGGCAATAAGTTTAAAATTTGTCTTCATTTTTTAATCGTTTTTGTTCTAATATTTCTGATAATCGTTTTTCAATTATAGGTTCAATCAGAGTTTTTCGTTGATTGGTTTTTACAAATGGATAAAGTTCCAACTCGTTTTTCATTTTATCATTTGGGTTTGGATGTTTATTACTGCCTATTAAAACGTCTATACCGGTAGTAAATTGATGTTGTTCCTTAGCGGCAGATTCTTTTAATTTTCGTTGAATAATACCATCTTTTAATTGTTTTAAAAACCCTCCATTAGCTTCAATATCTTTAAATAAAACTAATCCTTTTTCAGTAAGTTGATTGGTTAAAGACTCGATATAATAAGCACCATCAGATGGGTTGTTTACTTTATTGAAACAACTTTCGTGCTTTAAAATTAAGAGTTGATTTCTACTTATTCGAGTGCTAAATTCATTCACTTTGTGATACATAGCGTCGTAAGGTAAATTGCAAATGGCGTTGGCACCACCAAGTATAGCACTCATGCATTCAGTTGTTGTGCGTAATAAGTTGGTGTTGTAATCGTAAATAGTTTTGTTTCGTATGGAAGGAATTGCCAAAATATGACATTCTGGGTTTACATTGTATTCTGTAGCTAATCTGCTCCAAAGGATTCGTAAAGCTCGGAGTTTAGCTATTTCAAAAAAATAATTAGAACCAACAGATAGGTTGAATGTTATTTTAAATACATGTTTTATTTGTTCCCAACCTGTATCGTTGTTTTCAAAATAATTCAAATATTCGTTAGCATGAGCCAAACCATAAGCCAATTGCTGCACCATGTTGGCTCCTGCGTTTTGGTACAATGAGAGGTCTACAGATATGTTAGAACCAAATTGCTTGGTTCCACCGGTAACGATGTTGCTGAATGTTTTAAAATCGCTGTTTAAATTTTCAAACCAATTTCCGCTTTTTGCTAAATTTCCAATAATATCCGTTTGAATATGGATTTCTGCTTTTTCAGAAATAACATTGATGTTTTCTATAAACGCAGCAGATAAAAAATGTAATTCAAAATAAAGTGGAATATTTTCAAAATTGATGTTTTCTAATAAATTATTAATAGAAACTTCTTCTGAAGGAATAATAAATTTAAGACTTTCAGCCCCTTTTTCAATGGCATCAATGGCTTTTAGGTTCGATTTTTTAACGTCTGCAACAAAAATAGTTTGACATATTTTCCATTGTGTTGCTTTTGTATTTGAAATTTCTGGAAGTTCTTTAAAATCGTCTGCATGATAAAAAGGTTTAACAGATATGTCTTCATTACTTTTCCAAATAAGGGTATCGTTATAATCGGCACCTTTTAAATCGAACTGAATTTTTTGTTTCCATTGTTTTGCTGAAACCGAATCAAAATCTTTAAACAAGCTTTTATTCATCTTTTTTTGTTTTTAAGCTATCTTCGTATTCTATAATATAAATCTCCTCGTTATCGCGTTTCATATAATATTCTTCACGAGCAAATTTTTCTAAACCTTCTTCAGTACTTAGTTTTTTTATGTCTTTATTATCTTTTTCTATTTCTTTTTTATAGTATTCTTTTTCGCTTTCTAAAGCATCAATATCGGTATTTAATTCATGATGAATAAGCCATGAATTGGCATCAAAAAAAAGCATCCAAACTACAAATACTACTAAAATGAGTATGAATATATTTTTAAACGGTTTGAGTATTTTATGGTTTAGTAATGCCATTTATAGTGTTGTAATTAATTATAGTTCGAACAATATCTATGGCTACTGTGTTGTGTTTGTTGTTTGGTATAATAATGTCGGCATACTCTTTCATGGGTTCTATAAACTGATCGTGCATAGGCTTTAATGTCGTTTGATACCTGGTTAAAACTTCGTCTAAATCGCGGCCTCTTTCTGTAATATCGCGTTTTAATCGACGTATTAAACGTTCATCAGTATCAGCATGCACAAATATTTTAATATCGAACATATCCCGTAATTCCGGATGGGTTAAAATTAAAATACCTTCAACAATCATAACTTTTCTTGGATACGTTAAGATGGTATCGCCTGTTCTATTATGTTTAACGAAAGAATATACGGGTTGGTGTATAGGGATATTGTTTTTTAAGTCTTTAAGATGCTTTTCTAAAAGTTCAAAATCTATGGACCTTGGATGATCAAAATTTATTTTTATTCGTTCTTCGTAACTTAAATAAGTAGTGTCTTTATAATAAGAATCTTGCGAAATCACACCAACTTCTCCTTCTGGAAGTTCGTTAAGTATTTGATTTACAACTGTTGTTTTGCCACAGCCTGTTCCTCCGGCAATTCCTATTATAAGCATGAATATATTTGTTTAATTAGCTTTTGCAAAGTTAGTTAAATGTTCATCATATAGCAGGAACTAGTATTATTTTTTAATTTTCGAAACTTCTGTTTCGGTTACCATTTTGGTGTTTTTATTGCCCCAACCATTATTTATGTAGTTCATAACATCAGCAACCTCGTTATCACTTAATCCCAAGGCATCCATGGTGTTATTGTATTTTTTACCGTTAACTATAATTTCACCTTTTTTTCCAAATTTTACAATTCTAATACTGGCTTCTCTGTTTTTTAACAAGTAATCTGAATTGGCTAAAGGGGGATTTACATTTATAACACCTTCTCCATTTGGTAAATGACATGATATGCAAAAATCGGAATAGATTTCTTCTCCACGTGCTAAACTAGATTTTAGGTCGGTATTTTGTGATGTGCCTGTATAGGCTATTGAAACCATAGTTAATAAACTCAGAGCGAATAATTTCATGTTATTTTTAATTATTTGGAATAATTTTAATAACACCTTTTCCCTCAACACCTACATAAATATACCCATCGGTACCTTGATGCACATTCCTAACTCGCCCTATGCCTTCCATTAGTTTTTCACGTTTTATAACTTCATTGTCTGTAATAATTAAACGTTCTAAATAATTGAATTTTAAGGACCCTACTAATAAGTTACCTTTCCAGTCAGGATATTTATCTGAAGTAACAAAAGTCATTCCACTTGGAGCGATAGAAGGGACCCAATAAAAAAACGGTTGCTCCATACCTTCCTTTTCTGTTAAATCTGTAAAAGATGTGCTATCATAATTAATACCATACGATATTACTGGCCAACCATAATTTTTCCCTTTTTTAATGATATTTATTTCATCACCTCCTTGTGGCCCATGTTCATGTACCCAGATGTCGCCTGTTTCAGGGTTTTTTGTCATACCCTGTGGGTTTCTATGGCCATAACTATAAATAGCTTTTTTTGCATTTGGGGTATTTACAAATGGATTGTCTTCCGGGATTCTGCCATCATCATATAACCTGTAAATTTTACCACAATCTCTGGTTATATCTTGCGGATTCATATCGCGCTCACCACGTTCCCCAATAGAGAAGTATAAGTAACCATTGTTATCAAATTCAATGCGTGACCCAAAATGTTGCCCTTTTTTGGTATTAGGGTTAGCTTTATAAAGCAATTGCTTGTCAATTAATGTGTTGTCTTTTAATTTCGCTCGCATAATTGCGGTGTTTCCACCGTCACCTTCTCCTTCAGCAGAAGCGAAAGAAAAGTAAATCCAACCATTCTCGTTATAATTTGGGTGCAATTTTAAATCCATTAAGCCCCCTTGACCGCGAACGTAAACTTCTGGAATACCTTCAATAGTTGTTTTAACTCCATTTTTAAAGTGAATAAGTTCTCCTGATTTTTCGGTTATTAAAAGGCTGCCATCTGGTAAAAAAGCCAATCCCCACGGGATACTTAAATCTGGCACTACAATTTCATTTGTATGGTTCTTAAATGAAGGGCTTTCTGCTTTTATTTCAGATTCTATTTGTTGTGCGCAAGAAAGGCATGTAGCTAATAATAGGGTTAAGAGTATAGAAGTATGTTTCATTTATATTTTTTTAGTTAATACTATAATTAAAATTAAAGCCTGTATAATAGTTTACAGGATTTCCTGGGTAATAATACCTTGGTGCACTACCTCCAAAACTTGTGGCATTTATTAAAATTTGTGACGCATAGGCTTGGTCAAATATATTATTTATACCTAAATAAATCTTAAAATTTAGCTTTTTGTTAATATTTTTCTGGAATCCAAATTTCAAATTTGCAAGATTGTAGCTTTCAGAAAATAAGGAGTTGCTATCTGTAATGGGCATGCTTCCTACATACTGAAAATTAATATTTCCGTAAAGGCCGAAAGAAGAAGATAAATCAATTCCTGCATTGAAAACATCTTTTGGAACACCTGTTAAATCATTTCCAGAATAATTAGCGCCATCATCAATAAATTCTTTAAATATAAAGTTGTTATAGGTGTAATTTGTATACGTATTAAATGTAAATTTTTGTTTTATAAGCCATTGATAATTTAAGGAAAATTCTAAACCATCATGTTGTGTTTTGCCAGCATTTACGCCAATAAACTCATCATTTCCAGTTCTTCTCGCCACTAAAAGATTGCGAATTTCTAATCTGTATAAAGCTACATTAAGTTGTAATCTGTTATTTATGAATGACGATCGAGAGCCTACTTCAAAATTCCAGCCAGTTTCCGGCTTTATATTTGTATTAATTAATCCATCTGGTAATAATGTTTCGGCGGTTGAAGGAGGCGAAAACCCATGACTTATATTTGAATAAACACTAATGTTATTAGTAAACAAATGGGATACACCGAATTTAGGCGAAAGTATGCCTTTGAATTGATAAGAGCCTGATTGGTCTGGATTCGTGTTGGTAACAAATCTGTCATTCAAGGTGTAAGCCGTTTTATTAAAATTCAATCCTATGGAAAGCATGGTTTTTTCTGTAGCATTGTAATTGATTTCAAAAAACATATTATAATAACTGCGTTTTTCTTTTAAATCGGAGAATTTATCACCTTCAACACTACCAGTTCCTTCTGGATAATTTTGATACAAGTTTTCGAAATTTATTGATTTATAAGAGTCTTTAAATAATTCGCCACCAAGCGTCCAGTTTAGTTTTTCTATAGAACCTAAAATTCGACTTCTAATTCCAATGGCTGAGGTGTTTTCGGTAAGAATATCAAAGGGTCTTGGTTCATAAGCGTTTTTAAATGATGTAAACACGCTTGTAATTTGTTTGGTGCTATTCGTATATTGATGATTCCATGATAATCCAAAAATTCCGCGTTGAGAATCTTCAAATCCCTTAGATTGAGCCCAAGTAAATGCAGCAGCTTTCGGATTGTTTTTATAAGTAGCTTCATTGATTGAGCTTGGAATAAATGCTTTTAGGTCAATATAACTGGTCAAAAATGAAATCTCATTTTTTTTATTCAAAAAATGGTTAGTATTGATGGTGAAAGTTTGACGGTTATATTTATTATTATTTCTATAACCATCACTACTAGTGTTACTATAAACAGCTCGAAAACTATTTTTTGAAGTACCATGATTCACATTTAAAATGCCTTTAATGAGCCCAAAAGAACCAAAAGACATGTCATTTTGAATAGTGGTTTGATTTAAAAACGCACTTTGAGGCATTAAATGGATTGTGCCACCTAAACCAGCCCCATAAATACTGGAGCCAGCACCTTTTATTACTTCAAAACGAGATATTGAGCTTAATTCAAAATCTTCAATATTAGTTTCTCCATTTCCCGAGGTTAGCGGTATGTCTTGAAAGTATGCTCTTATTTTTGAGGTTCCAAATAAATTTCTAGAGCCTATACCTCTAATGGTTATTCGATTGGTGTTGAGGGCTCCACTTTGCATGAATACCCCTGGGGTTTTATTTAAAATTGGTGCTAAGTTAATTGAATTTCCACGTTCTATATCGATAGTAGATATAATTTCGACGGTAGTTGTTGCCTTTTTTAACTTCTCAGGAATATTACTAGCGTTTATTGTTATTTCGTTTAATTCAGAAGCGTTAATACTTAATTGAATAACGTAATAGTTATTATTTTTTAAATCGATATTTTTTTCGGCATAACCTTGTTTTTTAAATGAATAGGTTCCTGTTTTAGAAATTTCAAATAAACCTTGAATATTAGAATAGAAGGTGTCTTTAGTTGCAGAGTTCATGATTCGTACTTCTGATAATGGGGAGTTGTTGTCTAGGTCAATAATTTTTCCTTTTATTATTGATTGACTAAACGCCATAAAACTTAAACTTAAACTTAAAAATACAACAAGATTTTTTTTTGAGAAATCCACAAGTGAAAATTAAATAATTTACATTGGCTAAATTACTAGTTTTAGTATCTAATTTTATCTCTAGAAATAATTTATTATTTTTTAGAAAAGTATATATGAAATGAATAAAAAAAGTATATTTGCATCCCGTTAGAATATAACTATTCGGGGTGTAGCGTAGCCCGGTTATCGCGCCTGCTTTGGGAGCAGGAGGTCGCAGGTTCGAATCCTGCCACCCCGACTAAAAAAACAATCATGAAAGTGGTTGTTTTTTTGTTTTAATAATAGAGTGTTAAATTGAAATAGAGGCACATATAAGTGCATTGTTATGAAGGATGTTTGATAAACAAAGAATATTGAAATTAACATACGAATTACTTTTTAAAATGTGTTGATGATTTTCTTTTTTATAGATCTTAATCTATTTCACAATTGATTTATTTTTGTACTTGATGAATTAAGAAAGAAAACGAAAGGATTTAAATCTTTTTCCGATTAGTATTATGAAAGCTATTTTTTTGTGCCAATTGGAATCTTTTTGGTGAAAATAAGGCTAACCGCAAAAAAAAACATAAGGACCTTGGTTTATCCTATTATTTTAACATTAAATCTTTTAAAGGGCATCATTTTTAGGCTTTACCCTTTATATAGATGAATTTAATATTTTTTGTTTTACGTCATCCACATACGATCTGCCAATCACATATCTAAGGCCTTCAATTTCTATGCTGTTTCCTTCAACAGCGTCAATTTTATTCATGGCAATAGTATATGATCTATGGATTCTTATAAAATCTCTTGAAGGTAATAAGTTAGTAAAATCTGACAAGGTACTGTGGATTATATATTTACCGCTACTTGTGTTGATTTTTAGGTAGTCTTTTAGGGATTCTACAATTAATATTTCATCTAAAAAGATCTTTTTCATTTTCTTTTTGTCAATCTTAACAAAAAGATAGGGGCGATCCTTTGGGCTCTCATGAAAAACTTTATTATTGTCAAGTCTTCTATCAATTTTATTCAATGCTTTCATAAACCTAGGAAACTCAATAGGTTTAACTAAGTAATCCAATACATCTAATTCATAAGTTTCTATTGCAAATTCATTATAGGCACTAGTGATAATTAACAAAGGAGGTTTTTCTAAACTTTTTATAAAATTAATACCATCTAGAACTGGCATATTAATATCTAAAAAAATGACATCAACCGTGTTGTTTTTTAAGAAATTTAAGCCGTCAATGGCGTTGCTAAAGGAATCTATTAACTCAAAGCTTTCTATTTGCTCTAAATAATTTTTAATGATATTGATTGCTAAAGGTTCATCATCTATAATTAAGCACTTTGTTTTCATATTACTTTAATTTTAAGTTCTACAACAAACATATCATTGTCATTCTTAATAGTTAATTTATAATCGTTTTTGTCATATCCTAAAGCTAGCCTTTTTTTTACATTTTCTAAACCTATACCGCTTGAAGGATTAAAACGTTCTTTGTTTCCAGTAATTACGGGCATTGGATTGGAAATTGTAAAAAAAAGAAAATCTTCTTTAATTGTTAAATCAATATCAATTTTAACTTTTCCTATGATTTTATTCACGCCATGTTTAAAGGTGTTTTCAACAAACGACAACAATAAAATAGGAGCGATTTCTTTATCTTGAATGTCACCTGAAATAGACATGTCTATTTCTAATCGTTCATCATGGCGAATCCTTTCTAAATCTAAATAGTTTTGAATACAGAGAATTTCGTTTTCTAAAGTTTGCCTCTTGTTTTTTGTTTCATAAAGCAAGTAACGCATTAATTCCGATAACTTTAGAATGATCTTGGGGGTTTTTTTAGAGTTTTCTACGGCTAAGGAATATATGTTATTTAAAGTGTTAAAAAAAAAGTGAGGAGAAATTTGAGTTTTTAAAAACAATAATTCTGTCTCTAATTGAGCTTTTTCAAGATCAGTTACTCTTTTGTGTTCCTTTAAAAAATCTAATGTAATTTTAATAGCTGTAACGAACGTAACCACATATAATTCACCTATCATCATGTCAATGCTGTAGTTAAGTGTTATTTTATTTATGGGAGACGGTCCTTCTGGCCAAACATTATGACTTACAAGAAAATAAGTCAGGTTAAATTTTAGAAAAACCATAATTAATATGGTTGATAAAATTGCAACCATATACAAAACATACTTTTTTTTAAACACTAACCTAGGCATTAGTATGTAAATGTTTAAATAACATAAAGCCATATGAATTGGAAAACCTAATAAGTTGGTTTTTAATGAATATAAATAATCATTAAAATAACTACCCCATCGAAATACATTGAATATAAAATACATTAACCAAAAGATAATGTGGTGTACAGGTAATACTTTATATGAATGGCCAGAATTAAATTTCATTATATTTTTGGGTATGATTCTCTGTTTACTATTTGTTTTTGGATGTTTAACCCAGTTAACGCGTTATCCGTCTAAATTACTTTCTTGAATGGTTAAATTTATGAAATTTTATATGTTTAATAAAATGTAAAATATTTTTATGAAGAATATTACTTTGTTTTTATTGTGTTTTGTTTTATTTGTAGGTTGTAAAAAACAAACAGTTAAATCTTATAATGATAAAGACTTAACTAAATACGTCAATCCTTTTATAGGAACAGGAGGGCATGGGCACACTTATCCAGGCGCAGCGGTTCCTTTTGGGATGCTACAAATTAGTCCTGTAAACGGTATTAGTAATTGGGATTGGTGTTCAGGCTACCATTATTCAGATTCTGTAATGGTTGGGTTTAGTCATTTAAGCTTAAGTGGAACCGGTATTGGTGATTTAGCAGATGTTTTGTTTATGCCCATTAATAAAGAAATTGATTTAAGGGTATTGCACAAATATCGTGATTCAATTCCTTATAAATCATCTTATAGCCACAAAAATGAAAAGGCAGGTCCTGGGTATTACCAAGTGTTTTTAGATGATCCTAAAATAAATGTAGAGTTAACAACATCGAACCGGACCGCAATTCATAAATATATATATACTGAAAATGATAGGCAATCAGTGATTGTAGATCTTGGTTTTGCCATTAATTGGGATAAAGCATTAAAAACGTCAATAACAATTGAAAACGAAAATACCATTAGTGGGTATCGTTTTAGTTCAGGGTGGGCCAAAAACCAAAAAGTATATTTTGTAGCCAAATTTTCTAAGCCAATTTCAGAGCATACATTATTTGCTAATCAAGAAATAATTAAAGGTTCAACAAGCCAAGGAGAAAAAACAGCCGTTCAATTATTTTTTAATTCTGTTAACAGTAGTGAATTATTTGTAAAAGTGGCTTTGTCTTCAGTAAGTATAGCAAATGCAAAAAATAATTTAGATACTGGTGATTTTAATTTTGAAAAGGTAAAAACGGAAGCCGATAGTATTTGGAATAAAGCTTTAAATAAAATTGAAGTAGAAACCCCTATTGATTCCTTAAAAACTATGTTTTATACTGCAATGTACCATGCGCAATTAGCTCCTGTAACTTATAGCGATAAAAACGGACAGTTTAGAAAAGAGAATGATAGTATTGAAACGGCTTCTGATTATACGGCGTATTCTACATTGTCGCTTTGGGATACTTTTAGAGCAGAACAACCTTTACTTACATTAATAGCACCAGATAAAGTTTCAGATATTATTAACACTATGTTATCGTATTATGAAACGAGAAACATCTTACCTGTTTGGACCCTTTATGCGAATGAGACTAATACCATGACAGGCTATCATTCTATACCAGTAATTGTTGAAGCTTACAAAAAAGGAATTCGTGGGTTTGATGCTGAAAAAGCTTATGATGCGATGAAAACGACCATGATGCAAGATGAGCGAGGATTAAATTATTATAAAAAATACGGTTACATTCCGTATAGTTTATTAGATGAATCGGTTACCATTACTTTAGAATATGCGTATGATGA
The DNA here is from genome assembly GCA_051275695.1 of Mariniflexile sp. Taxonomy (GTDB): domain Bacteria; phylum Bacteroidota; class Bacteroidia; order Flavobacteriales; family Flavobacteriaceae; genus Mariniflexile. The sequence goes on along the minus strand of JBNMNO010000002.1, from coordinate 56,418 downwards.
TTGGTGTGTAGCTCAAATGGCAAAGGAACTAGGAAAGAATGATGATTATCAATTTTTCTTAAACCGTTCAAAAGCATATCAACATTTATTTGATTCAGAAACTGGTTTTATGCGGGGAAAATCTGTGGATGGAAAATCATGGAACATGCCTTTTGATCCAAAGCATTCCAATCACAGAGAACAAACCGATTATACCGAAGGAAATGCATGGCAACACAGCTGGTTTGTACCACATAATGTTGAAGATTTTATAAGCTTACATGGGAGTAATAAAATATTTGCCAGCCGTTTAGAGCAACTTTTTACTGAAAGCTCTGAAATTACCGGAGAAAATGTTTCTGCAGATATTTCTGGTTTAATTGGACAGTATGCTCATGGGAATGAACCGAGTCACCATATTGCTTATTTGTTTAATCATGCCGATCAACCTTGGCGAACACAGTATTGGGTACGTTATATTTTAGATACGCAATACAATACCACTCCAAATGGTTTAAGTGGTAATGAAGATTGTGGGCAAATGTCTGCTTGGTATGTGTTTAGTTCTATGGGGTTGTACCCTATGAATCCTGCTTCTGGAGATTATGAAATAGGAAGTCCTATTTTTGAAAAAACTACGATTACCATTTCTGAAGGAAAAACCTTTATTATTACTGCTGAGAATGTTTCAGATAAAAATATCTATATACAATCAGCCACACTTAATGGAGGCATATTTAATCAAAGCTCAATAGCACATAGAAAAATTACTGAAGGCGGAACGTTACATTTCGTTATGGGTTCTAGCCCAAATAAAGAATGGGGTATAACTAAAAGAGTTCAAGAATAATGAATGGTATAGATGTTTCAATAATTGTACTTTATGTTGTTTTAACGCTCGGAGTTGGAATTTGGATTTCTAAACGAGCATCTATAGGATTAGACTCCTATTTTCTGGGAGGAAAATCCATTAAGTGGTATTACCTGGGTTTAAGTAATGGTTCTGGAATGTTCGATGTGTCTGGTACGGCGTGGATGGTTGGAATCTTATTTCTTTATGGCGTTAAGAGTTTTATGTTCATGTGGATGTGGCCAATTTTTAATCAAATTTTCGTTATGATCTTTTTGGCGGCATGGATACGACGCTCGAATATTATGACAGGGTCAGAATGGATTTTAACTCGGTTTGGCGATAAAAAAGCGGGAAGGGCATCACATTTGATTGTTGCTGTTTTTGCCATTATGGCTTCTGTTGGTTTTATTGCTTACTTTTTTGAAGGTGTTGGAAAGTTTATGACCATCATCCTTCCCTGGAATTTAACATTGGTGATGAATGATAGCGTTTTATTAACTTCCGATCAAAGTTATGCCTTAATAATTATCTTTCTAACAACGCTTTACACGATTAAAGGAGGCATGTTCTCGGTAGTTGCAACAGAAGTGTTACAATATGGTATCATGGTTATTGCTGGAGTTTTAATTGCTGGTTATGCTTTTGCTACCGTAACGGATGCTGAAATAAATAATGTCCTCTCAACTGAATGGAATAATATTTTTTTTGGGTGGGAACTCGAAGGTTCATGGAGCGGGAAATATGAAGCTTTTAATAATCTTATCGATACAAACGGCTATAAAATGTTTGGAGCCTTTATTGGCATGTCACTTTTTAAAGGCTTTTTTGCGAGTATCGCAGGTCCAACGCCGAGCTATGATATGCAACGTATATTATCAACGCGTTCTGTAAAAGAAGCAGCTTATATGGGCGGATTTACAAATTTAGTGTTGTTTATTCCACGTTATTTGCTTATTGGAGGAATTGTTGTTCTTGGGCTGGTTTATCTGGCTCCGGAAATGGCAGCATCGAATACATTAAGATGGGACGATTTTGAAGTTATTTTGCCGAAAGTTATCAATGAACACGTTCCAGTTGGTATCAAAGGGTTATTGTTGGCAGGCTTACTTGCAGCATTTATGTCAACGTTTTCAGCGTTTGTGAATTCGGGGCCAGCTTATATTGTAAATGATATTTATAAAAAATATTTTAAACCAATAGCTACTGATAAACATTATATAAATGCAAGCTATTTAACATCTTTTGCTGTGGTTATTTTAGGAGTTATAATGGGGTTTTTTGCAGATTCCATTAATTCAATAACACTTTGGATTACCAGTGCACTTTATGGTGGTTATGTTGCTGCAAATTTTTTAAAATGGATTTGGTGGCGTTTTAATGGTTGGGGTTATTTTTGGGGCATGACTTCGGGTTTGTTTATAGCAACTTTACAATTTTTATTAGATCAAAATAAGACTAATTTTGAAGTGGGTACTTGGCTATACGATTTGGCTCAAATACCAGCTATTTATATTTTCCCTGTCATTTTCATTGTATCTTTATTAGGTTCTTTTTTAGGAACACTTCTTACTCCTGCTACAAGTATGGATACTTTGAAAGAATTCTATGCAAATGTGCGTCCTTGGGGTTGGTGGCATCCTGTTTATAAGGAATTAAAGAGGGATGATGGTTCATTTACAAAAAACACGGATTTTGTAAGCGATATGTTGAATTGTATGATTGGAGTTGTGTGGCAGTCAAGTATGATTTTATTGCCCATATACTTTATGATAAGAGATTATCCAAAAGCAATAATAGCACTGTTGCTATTTGTCATAACATCTATTATTTTAAAGTTCACTTGGTTAGATAAAGTAAAAAAATATAAAGATTAAGAATGCAAAAAAATAAGATTCCTTGGCAAGATAAACCTGAAAATTGTCTAGATGTAATATGGCGCTATAGTGCGAATCCAATTATAGATAGATATGCTATACCATCATCTAATAGTATATTTAATAGTGCAGTAGTTTCTTATGGAGAAGGCTTCGCTGGGGTTTTTAGGTGTGATAACAAAGCAGTACAAATGAATATTTTTGCCGGTTTTAGTAAAAATGGTATTGATTGGGATATTAATCATGAACCTATAAATATGAAAGCCGGTAATACAAATATGATCGAATCTGATTATAAATACGATCCTCGCGTGGTTTTTATTGAAGATCGGTATTGGATTACTTGGTGTAATGGTTATAATGGCCCAACAATTGGAATTGGCTATACCTTTGATTTTAAAGAATTTTTTCAATGTGAAAATGCTTTTTTGCCTTTCAATAGAAATGGGGTTTTGTTTCCACAAAAAATTAATGGAAAGTATGCCATGTTAAGTAGACCAAGTGATAATGGTCACACACCTTTTGGAGATATTTATATAAGTTATAGCCCAGATATGAAGTATTGGGGAGAACATAGATGTGTTATGAAAGCGACCCCTTTTGAAGACAGCGCATGGCAATGCACAAAAATCGGTGCGGGACCAATTCCTATTCTTACAAATGAAGGATGGCTCATGTTATACCATGGAGTTATAAATACGTGTAACGGCTTTAGGTATGCCATGGGGGCCGCTATTTTAGATGAGCACACCCCAGATAAAGTAAAATATAGAACACAACCTTATTTGTTAGGGCCAGCAGAGCTCTACGAAATGGTGGGTGATGTGCCAAATGTGGTATTTCCTTGTGCTGCTTTACATGATATTGAGGAAGATAAATTGGCCATTTATTATGGTGCAGCAGATACTGTAGTGGCTATGGCATTTGGTAAACTAAGTGAGGTAGTTCAATACACTAAGAATAATAGCTTATAAACAGATTTGATGAATCAAAGACTAAAATTTATTACCCTATTGTTTTATTGCTTTGCAATATGCAGTTGTGCACAATCAATAACGGAAATCACTCCCAAAACCTATGTTGTCCATAAAACTCTAGATAACATAAAAATAGATGGCGATGAGTCTGATATATCTTGGAGTAAAGTAGATTGGTCAGATTCTTTTATTGATATTGAAGGGGTTAAAAAACCAACTTACCAAACTCAAGTAAAGATGTTATGGGATGACACTTATTTTTATGTTTTGGCTAAATTAGAGGAGCCTCATGTTTGGGCAAATTTAAAGCAACGTGATACTATTATATTTTATAATAATGATTTTGAAGTGTTTATAGATCCAGATGGCGATACACATAATTATTATGAGTTGGAAATAAATGCCCTAAATACCGCTTGGGATTTATTTGTTTCAAAACCGTACAGAGAATTAAATAACGTTGTCCTAAACGATTGGGATATTATCGGATTAAAATCTGCGATCAAAGTAGATGGAACTATTAATAACTCCTCAGATATTGATAAAGGCTGGGTACTAGAATTGGCAATTCCTTGGTCTGCATTTAGAACGTCTTACTATAATAATATCATACCGGGCGATAATTTTTGGAAAGTTAATTTTTCAAGAGTCAATTGGCTCCATACTATTTCTAATGGTCAATATGTAAGGAAGAAAGATCAAAAAGGTGATTTTATACCAGAATTTAATTGGGTATGGTCACCAACAGGTGTGGTAAATATGCACCTTCCTGAAAAATGGGGGTATGTTTATTTTTCAACAAAAGAAATAGGTCAAGATGAAATATTTACCATACCTCAAGACGAGAAAATAAAATGGGCCTTATTTACATTGTATAGATCCCAAAATGCATACCGCCATGAACACGGTACATGGGCTACTAATATAGATAGTTTAGTAGAAAAGACATTAGTTATAGATAACAAAACATTAAAGCCTATATTGGAAAATCATTCAACAGGATATAATATTTTATTAAAAAGCCCTTTTTCAAATAAAACACTCATTATAAAAGAAGATGGTAAAATTATTTCAAACTAAATTTATGGTGAAGCTGCCTAAATTATTATTTTTTGCAATTACTTTCAGTTTGTTTTCTTGTTTAGGTGAAAATAAGAAAGGAAGCCGTGACCTTATATTAGATACGAAAACAGAAACTCGCTTTGAATTTGGAGTTTGGATTACAGCAAATAATGAAAAAGTTAATAAAGACTATGCTCAAGAATTTAAAAAATACAAAGACGCGGGGATTGATGAAGTTTTAATCAATACAGGAACTGACCCAGAGCTTTTAAAAAGATTAGTTCCAATTGCCAAAGAAACCGGATTAAGAGTACATGCTTGGATTATGGCCATGAATCGTCCAGGAGATTCTATTGCATTAACACATCCTGAATGGTATGCGGTTAGTAAAGAGGGGAAATCATGTTTTGACACCAGGCCTTATGTAGATTATTATCAATGGTTATGTCCAACAAGAATAGAGTCACGAAATCATATATTAGCACTGGTTGAAGGACTGGCAAAAGTTGATGGTATTGAAAGTGTCCATTTAGATTATATTCGTTTTTCAGATATTTTTTTACCAATCGGTTTACTTCCTAAATATAATTTAATACAGGATGAAGAATTACCAGAATTCGATTTTTGCTATTGTGATGTTTGTATTAGTGAATTTGAAAAACTGCATCATAAAAATCCAATGGATATTAAAAATACGGATATAGATATGGAGTGGAAAAATTTTAGGTTGAATGCTATTAAAGCAGTAGTAGATGATGCTTACAAAATCGTGCATAAATATGATAAAAACTTAACAGCAGCTGTTTTTCCTTATCCAGAGATGGCAGATCATATGGTTCGCCAACGATGGGATAAGTGGACTATTGATGAGGTGTATCCAATGATTTATCACGGTTTTTATAATGAGGAAATTGATTGGATTGGTTACGCTACAAAACAGGGTTTTGATGATGTAAAGGATAGGGGTGTTGGCATAAATACCGGTATTTATATACCATCTTTTAAGTCTTCTAAAGAATTGGAAGAAGCTATATTGTTAGCTAAAGAAAATGGCGCGAAAGGGGTTACGTTTTTTGATGGACCCGCTTTAACTGAGGACTATCTAAATATAATTAAAACCACTAAAGAAAACTTGAAATAGTAATTTATTAATAACTTTATAAAAAAAAATAGTATAATCAGCTAAAAATTATGGACAATCAAAAATCGTATCGTTCTTCATTCATTCTATTGACTATTTTGTTTTTTCTTTGGGGATTTATTACAGTTCTTGTAGATTCTTTAATTCCGCGTTTGCGCGAATTATTTACCTTGACTTATTTTCAAGCGGGTTTAGTTCAATTTGCGTTTTTTGGTGCTTATTTTTTACTCTCCATACCAGCAAGTTTTATTCTTTCTAAAATAGGATATAAAAAGGGAATTATTCTGGGTTTATTAACCATGGCTTTAGGTTGCTTGTTGTTTTATCCTGCAGCTTCCTACCGAATTTTCGGAATTTTTATGTTGGCCTATTTTATTTTAGCTGCCGGTATGACCATTCTGCAAGTTGCTGCCAATCCATTTGTAGCTGTTTTAGGTTCAGAAGAAGGAGCTTCCAGTCGTTTAAACCTCTCTCAAGCATTTAATTCTTTGGGAACTGCTATTGCTCCTGCAGTTGGGGCACTATTTATTTTAAGCGACGTTATTAAGGATAAAGACGAAATAGCAGCACTAGATAATACTGCAAAAGAACTTTACTTAGCTTCTGAAGCTGCAGCTGTACAAACACCATTTATTGGATTGGCTATATTCATAGGTTTGATCGCTGTTATATTTTTGTTCTCAAAATTGCCTAAAATGATTACTGAAGCATCATCAGGAACTTATGCTGAAGCGTTTAAAAACAGAAAGCTTATGCAAGGTGTTTTGGGTATATTCTGTTATGTTGGAGCTGAAGTCGCTATTGGGAGCTACTTAGTAAACTATTTTTTAGATATGAATCTTGTTTCGGTAATTAAAGAAAGTGAGGTTATGAAATTTATAGCAGAGACCATACTTAATTCGGGAATAGCTGAATTTGATAATAAAGCAGTAGTTGGTGTTTTTGTAACCTTTTATTGGTCTGGTGCCATGATTGGACGTTTTGCAGGGGCTTATCTTACGAAAATTATTAAACCAGGAAAGGTTCTTGCTCTTTTTGCATCTATTGTAGTTGTCTTAATTTTAGTGTCCATTAACACGAATGGCTTAGTGAGTATGTGGAGTATTTTGGCGGTTGGTTTATTCAACTCTATTATGTTTCCTACCATATTTACATTAGCTATAAATGGTATTGGGCACTTAAAACCAAAAGCCTCGGGTTTATTATGTACAGCTATTGTAGGTGGAGCTTTAATTCCGCCAACTTTCGGTTATTTAACAGACCACATTGAATTTAAAAAAGCATTGCTATTTATAATACTTTGCTATTCTTATATTTTATGGTATGGGTATAAAAATGGAAAATCTCAGGAGTATATAAGCTAGATGTTTTATAGGAAATAATACTAAATATGTCCCTTTTTTAGCGGATAAGCTTTAACCGAATATTATTTAAAGACGATTAAAGAAATAATGAATAAATACGGTCTTATATATATAGTATATGTATTGTTCATACTTAGCTGTGAGCAATCTAAAGAGGAAAAATTCCAAGTTAAACTAACTAGTTATGTAAACCCTTTTATTGGAACTGATGGCCCAGGAAACACTTATCCAGGTGCGACCCTACCTTTTGGAATGGTGCAATTAAGCCCAGATATTGGTATACCTGGTTGGGATCGCATTGCAGGATATTTTTATCAAGATTCTATTATTTCTGGATTTTCTCATACACACTTAACGGGCACGGGAGCTGGCGATCTATATGATATTTTGGTGATGCCTACCAACAGCCGATATAATAAAAAAATTAAAGAAAACAATTTTAAACCTTTTTCAAGTTTTTCACATCAAAAAGAGGAAGCCTCACCAGGCTATTATGCGGTCAATTTATTAGATTATGGTATAAAGGCTGAATTAACAGCCACAGAAAGAAGCGGCATACATAGGTATACATTTCCTAAAGATAGTCTATCAAAAATTCATATCGATTTAGGGTATGCCTTAAACTGGGACAGTCCTACAGAGACGTATATTAATGTTTTGAATAGTATGACTATTGAAGGATACAGAAAATCAACAGGTTGGGCAAAAGATCAGCGTGTTTATTTTGTAATGAAGTTTTCAAAGCCATTTAAATCATTCAATGTTTTTAACAATGACACGCTTACTAATAATCCTATAAAAGCCAAAAGAACTAAAGTTGTTTTAAACTATGAGACTTTTGAAGATGAAAAAATAATTTTAAAAACGGGACTCTCTACTGCAAATATAAAAGGCGCTTATAAATCATTAGAAATGGAAGTTCCTGATTTTAATTTTGATCGATATAGAAAGGAAGCAGATCTCGTTTGGGAGCAGGAACTCCAGAAAATAACTATAGAAACAGAAGATGTTAATAAGAAGGAAATCTTCTATACCATGTTATATCAGTCTATGTTAGCCCCAACATTATTAAGCGATCACAATGGAAATTACAAGGGTGCAAATGATTTAATTATGAATGCCTCTGGTTTTAATAGATACGACACTTTTTCATTGTGGGACACCTTTAGAGCAGCACACCCATTATATACCATAATACATCCAAGTAGAACGTCGGGTATGATTAATTCTTTATTGGCACACTTCAAAGAAACGGGCTTATTACCAGTTTGGTCTATGCAAGGGAATGAAACCAATATGATGATTGGTTACCATGCTGTTCCTGTAGTTGTAGATGCTTATTTTAAGGGGATTAAAAATTTTGATGTTGAATTAGCTTATAAGGCTTGCAAAGCAAGCGCCATGGATAATTCTAGACAAATTGATGATTACAAAAAATTGGGATATGTTCCAGGAGATGAAAGTCATGAAAATTGGTCGGTCTCCAAAACACTGGAATATGCATATGATGATTGGTGTATTTCACAGTTTGCGAAAGATTTGAATAAAGTTGAGGATTATGATTATTTTTTAAAACGTTCTGAAAATTGGCGTCATGTGTACGATTCAATAAGTTCCTTTATGCGGCCAAAATTGAAGAATGGTGAATTTGTAAAAACCTTTATTCCAAAAGAATACACGCCGTATTTCTGCGAAAGCAATGCATGGCAATATGTGTGGTCTGTGCCTCAAAATATTGAAGGCTTAATAGAGGCAATTGGAGGTAATGACGCATTTGAGAAAAAACTGGATTCCATGTTTACTTTAAAGCCATTGCCAGAAGATAAATTGCCAATATTCAGTACGGGCATGATTGGTCAATATGCACACGGAAACGAACCAAGTCATCATGTGGCATATCTATATAATTATGTTGATAAACCCTGGAAAACACAAAAGTGGGTTAGAGAGCTTTTAGAAACTCAATACAAAAACACACCAGATGGACATTGTGGAAATGAGGATTGCGGACAAATGTCCTCTTGGTATATATTTAGTTCTCTAGGTTTTTACCCCGTTAATCCAGCTCAAGGTGTTTACAGTTTTGGGTCTCCATTGTTTGATAGAGTAATTATTAATCTAGAAAATGGAAAGCAGTTTGAAATGGAAGTGATTAATAATTCAAAAGAAAATAAATATATACAATCCACGCTATTTAATGGAGAAGAATACAAAAGAATTTATATTACCCATAAAGAAATTATGCAAGGAGGAAAATTAGTTTTTACAATGGGAAGGCTTCCAAATAAGAAGGACAATAATGTTATGGCAATAACATCAAAAATATTCAATTAAAACAAAATTTATGTCAGACAGAAGAGATTTTATAAGGAAAGCAACTTTAGGAACTATAGGTATTACCACTATTTTAAGTTGCAAGGAAGTTGTAACTCAGAATAAGACTGAAGAAATTATTGTAAAAACACAAAAGAAACCTTTAATTATTTCTACTTGGAATCATGGTTTACCTGCCAATGAAGAAACTTGGAAACAATTAAAAAACGGAAAACCTACTTTAGATGCTATTGAAGCCGGTATGAGAATTCCAGAAGGTGACCCAGATATTAGAAGTGTAGGGTATGGTGGTTTTCCAGATAGGGAAGGGAAGGTGACTTTAGATGCATGTATTATGGATCACCATAGCAATTGTGGTTCTGTGTCTTTTTTACAAGGTATAAAACATCCCATTTCAGTGGCAAAAAAAGTGCTGCAAAACACACCGCATGTGATGTTATCTGGACAAGGGGCTCTTCAATTTGCTCTATCGGAAGGTTTTGTTGAAGAAAACTTATTAACAGCAGAATCTGAAAAGGATTGGAAGAAATGGCTTCAAGAATCAAAGTATGAGCCGGTTATAAATATAGAAAACCACGACACAATTTCTATGTTGGTTATTGATGAAGAAGGAAACCTTTCAGGCGGATGTACCACCAGTGGTGCCGCTTGGAAAATGCATGGACGTGTTGGGGATTCTCCAATTATTGGAGCAGGACTGTTTTTAGATAATGAGGTAGGTGCCGCAGCAGCCACAGGGCTAGGAGAGGCTGTGCTTAGAACTGCTGGAAGCGCCATGGTTGTTGAGTTAATGAGACAAGGTAAAACGCCTTTTGAGGCCTGCAAAGAAATAGTGGAGCGTATTTATGATAAACATAAAAACCACAAAGACCTAGAATATTTGCAAGTGGGCTTCATTGCTCTAAACAAAAATGGAGAACATGCAGGTTATAGTTTGCGATCTGGATTTAATTATGCAATTCATGATGAAGAAAAAGGAAACAGAATGGAAGATGCCCAATTTAAAATGTCTTGGGATAATTAAAAATATTTATTAATGTCTACTTATAAAGTTTATATGAAACTATTAAATCAAATTATTGCAGTAACTCTCCTGTTTTTTTTAATTTCCTGTGCAGAAATCAAGGAATATACAGAAATCGATATCCAAATTATTCCAAAACCAGCTGAGTTAAAAATTAACGACGGGGTATTTGAATTTTCAGAGAGCACCAAGTTTGTAGTTAATAATGATGCTCAAAAAGAAATTTCAAAGGCTTTAACAAACAAGTTTAAAAAAGCGACTGGGTGGAATCTTGAAGTTTTAAATAAGCAACCTAAAAATAATTACATTCAATTTGTTATAGATTATAATTTAGCGAATGAAGTTTATAAATTAGAAGTAAACAAAGAAAACATTATCATTACATCTCAGGGGAATGCCGGTTTCATTTATGGACTAGAATCTGTACGTCAATTACTGCCAGTGGCTATTGAAAGTTCAGAAAGAGTATCTAATGTTGATTGGGTTATTCCAAACCTGGAAATACAAGATCAACCTAGATTTAAATGGAGAGGCTTAATGTTAGATCTTTCTCGTCACTTTTTTGATAAAAAATATATAAAAGAAGTGATTGATGGTTTGGCTATGCATAAAATGAATGTATTGCATTTGCATTTAGTAGATGATCAGGGGTGGAGAATAGAAATTAAAAAATATCCAAAATTAACTGAAGTTGGATCCTGGAGAGTAGATCAGGAAGATAAAAATTGGAACGCAAAAGATCCAGTTACACCAGAAGAAGAAGGAACTTATGGAGGGTTTTTATCTCAGGAAGAATTAAAAGAACTTGTAAAATATGCTAAATCTAAGAATGTAGAGATTATTCCTGAAATTGAGATGCCTGCTCATGTTACAAGTGCCATTGCGGCCTATCCAGAATTGTCTTGCTTTGAAAAACCTGTTGGTGTCCCTTCTGGCGGAGTTTGGCCAATCACAGATATTTATTGCGCAGGTAAGGAGTCTACTTTTGAATTTTTGGAAAATGTGTTGGTTGAAGTAATGGATATTTTTCCTTCAAAATATATCCATATAGGAGGTGATGAAGCAACAAAAACAAACTGGCAAATATGCCCTCATTGTCAAAAAAGGATAAAAAATGAAGGTTTAAAAGATGTAAATGAATTACAAAGCTATTTTGTGAAAAGAATAGAAAAATTCATCAATTCAAAAGGGAAAAAATTAATTGGTTGGGATGAAATATTAGAAGGAGGTTTGGCACCAGATGCAACAGTAATGAGTTGGAGAGGTGTGCAAGGGGGTGTAGAAGCTGCTGAGCAAGGTCATGATGTGGTAATGACGCCTGGAACACACTGTTATTTTGATCATTATCAAGGGCCACAAAATGAAGAGCCTTTGGCCATTGGTGGTTATACTCCAATTAGTAAAGTGTACCAATTTGATCCTGTTGTAGATTCAATGACTCCCCAAGAAGCGTCACATGTGTTGGGCGGACAAGCAAATTTATGGTCAGAATATATAGAAACAGAAGATCATTCAGAGTATATGATTTATCCGCGATTGGCTGCTTTATCAGAAACAGTTTGGAGTCCTAAAGAATCACGTAATTGGGGCGGCTTTTCATCTAGACTTATAACCATGTTTAAGCGATATGAATACCTCCATATTAATTATGCAAAAAGTGTTTTTCTGGTAACAGCGAATGCAGAAGTGAATTTAGAAAAGAAACTAATCAGTTTATCATTACAAAATGAATTTCCAAATGCAGATGTTCGCTATGTGTTGGCAGATAAAAACATGAATGAAAACGCCATAAAATATACAAGCCCAATAGAACTTCTGAAAACAACAAACATAAAAGCATCTTTGTTCAAAAACAATAAACCATTCGGCCGTGCTTTTATAGATACCATTAAATTTCACAAAGCCGTAGCACATAAAGTTGAATATATAACGTCTTATAGTGATAGTTATAAGGGCGCGGGCGCCTTTGGATTGGTAAATACTCTTAGAGGCTCAAAAAATTTTCATGATGGTCAGTGGCAAGCTTGGTTAGGTGAAGATTTGGAAGTTGTGATTGATTTGGATAAAGAAACGTCTATAAACCAAGTAACCATTGGTTCTATGGAAAATCAAGGCCCAGATATCTATTTCCCAATCGCTATAGAAGTTTTTGTTTCAAATGATGGTCAAGCATATGAGGCAGTAGGTCGCATTGACAGAGCCTTTGCTAAAAACCCCAAGCCTGAGCTAAAAGATTTTGAAGTTAGATTTACGGAACGCAAAGCAAGATTTGTAAAAGTAAAAGCAATCAACCAAAAAAAGACAGCGAAGGGTGGCGATATTTGGTTGTTTATTGATGAAATTTTAATTGATTAATTGATTCCTCATATACCTGTATTTTATTGTTACTCGTCGAAAAAAGTTCGCATAAAGGTTTATTATATATATAATTAACAAAAACATTTTCAATGTTTAAAATAAAGAGCATAAAATCCTTCTCACTGATATTATATTTTATAATACCTTTTGCTGCAATTCTTTTAGTGAAATTCGTTTCAGAAAGTCCAAATGGTCAATATCTTTCATTGGGTAAAAAGGAATCAAAATCTGAAACTTTGACAGCTAATGAAACGGTCACATACCAACTTCCTGATACAATCGATTATATTTTTAATGTAAAACCTATCCTTTCAGATCGATGCTACTCGTGCCACGGTCCGGATGACGGAACCAGGGAAGCTGGCTTACGGTTAGACACAAAAGCTGGAGCTTATGCCGCTATTGGAGAACATTTAGATAGATATGCTATTGTTCCAGGAGATGTTGAATCGAGTCAGTTAATCTATAGAATCAATAATCCGGATATAGAGAAAAGAATGCCTCCTGCCGAATCTAATTTAAGTTTAACTCCATATGAAAAACAGGTGTTGACAAAATGGGTTGAGCAAGGAGCGATATGGAAAGCCCATTGGGCTTTTGTACCCCCAGTAAAGAATAAAATCCCTAAAATTTCCAATTCAAAACTAGCAAATAATGAAATAGATTATTTTATCATAAAAAAATTAGAAGAGAAAAGTCTTTCACCATCAAAACCAACTGGCAAAGAAAAACTGATTAGACGCGTTTATTTTGATTTAACGGGCTTACCACCAACTTTAGAAGATATAGATAAATATCTCGATGATAATGATTCCAAAGCTTTTGAAAAGGTAGTAGATCAATTATTAGCTTCATTTGCATATGGAGAGCATATGTCAGCTAGTTGGTTAGATGCAGCAAGATACGCTGATACACACGGTTATCAAGATGATTTAGAAAGAGTTATGTGGCCATGGCGAGATTGGGTGATTAGTGCTTTTAATAGAAATATACCGTATGATGAGTTTGTTAAATGGCAATTAGCAGGTGATTTGTTGCCCAATGCAACTTTAGAGCAAATTTTAGCGACTGGGTTCAATAGAAATCATAAAATAACACAAGAGGGAGGCGTTATTGATGAAGAATACCGTGTACAATATGTGTTGGACAGGGCAAATACAACCTCTAAAACTTTATTGGGATTAACGATGGAATGCGCCCAATGTCACGATCATAAATTCGATCCTATTTCTCAAAAGGAATTTTATAGTTTTTATAGTTTTTTCAACAAGGTAAATGAAAAAGGAAGGATTGAGTATGATGAAATTCCAGAACCAAATATAACTATTACATCTAAAGAAGTAAAAGAGACACTAGCATTTATCAACATGCCAGATTCTATTAAACAGCTTAAATTAATGGTTATGAGAGATGATGCTCCAAAGCGCAAAACTTTTATATTAAAACGTGGCTTATATGATGCCCCTACCGAGGAAGTTGAAGCCAGTGCCCCTAAAATTGCACTACCCTTTTCAGCTAAATTTTCTAAAGATAGATTAGGCTTAGCCAATTGGTTTTTTGATAAGCAAAATGTATTAACAGCTCGAGTTGCCGTAAATAGATTATGGCAACAAATTTTTGGTGTTGGTATCGTCTCTACAAGTTCTGATTTTGGTAGTCAAGGATCATTACCAACACATCCAGAATTGCTCGATTGGTTGGCTGTGACTTATAGAGAAGAAGGTTGGGACATCAAGAAAATGTTAAAAAGAATGGTTATGTCAAGCACCTACCAACAATCTTCAAAAATCACACCAGAATTATTAGAAATTGATCCTAATAATATATTATTAGCCAGAAGTTCAAGATTCAAGCTTTCAGCAGAAATGATAAGAGATAATGCATTAAAAGTTAGTGGCTTATTAGTAAATAAAATTGGAGGGCCAAGTGTTAAACCATACCAGCCCAAAGGCCTTTGGGAAGAAACAACATCTGGTCAAGGGCTCACTAAATATTTTATGGATTCTGGCGATAATCTATATCGAAGAAGTTTATATACCTTTTGGAAAAGAACTGTGCCACCGCCTGCCATGATGACTTTTGATGCGGCTTCAAGAGATTATTGTACAGTAACACGTCAAAAAACTAGTACACCATTGCAGGCTTTGGTGATGTTAAATGATCCGCAACTTATAGAGGCAGCACAAACATTGGCATTAAACACATTAAACGAACAGGGTTTAAATGACGAACAACGCGTTGAAAAAATATTCAGAAAGATAATATCGAGAAGACCTGATGATTTAGAGTTGAAAAAATTGATGAAATTTCTTAATGAGGCTTCATCAAATATTAATCAGAAGGAACAAGAAAAAACAAAGAAAACACTTTCTGAATTAAATGGTAATAATATCACTTATGAGAGATTGCATGCATTTACAGTACTAACAAGTTTGGTTTTTAATTTAGATGAGGCCATTTTAAAAGGGTAAAACAATGGAAGAATTATCAAAACATTTTATCAACAATAATAGGCGTCATTTTCTAAAAAAAGTAGGCTTAGGTGTTGGTGGATTAGCCGCTGCATCTTTGTTAGATCCTTTTTCTTCTTTGGTTGAAGCCGCAGATTCACCTTTGGCAGGAATGAATTTGCCACATTTTGCTCCAAAGGCAAAACGAGTTATCTATCTTTTTCAAAGTGGAGGCCCGTCGCAACTAGAAATGTTCGATCATAAACCTTTACTAAATAAAATGCGAGGGGAAGATTTGCCAGACTCTGTGAGAAAAGGGCAACGTCTAACAGGCATGACTTCTGGTCAATCAAGTTTTCCTTTAGTGGGGAGTAATTTTAAGTTCAATCAATATGGAGAATCTAGAGCCTGGGTAAGCGATTTAATGCCCTATACAGCAAAAATTGTTGATGATCTTTGTTTTGTTAAATCAATGCATACAGAGGCTATTAACCATGACCCAGCAATAACCTTTTTCCAAACAGGGTCGCAGCAAGCTGGTAGACCAAGTATTGGATCATGGATGAGTTATGGATTGGGTAGTTTAAATAACAACTTACCAACTTTTACAGTATTATTATCAAGAGGTACGGGTAGACCATTCTCACAGCCATTATATTCAAGACTTTGGGGAAACGGATTCTTAAGTTCATTGCACCAAGGCGTCCAATTCCGTTCGGGTAAAGACCCAGTATTATACCTTAAAGACCCCGAAGGTATGTCAAGAGAGGAACGACGGAAAATGTTGGATTATATAAGTGATTTAAATCACAAGCAAGAATCAGAGTTTGGAGATCCTGAGATAAATAGTAGAATTGCCCAATATGAAATGGCTTATCGTATGCAAACATCTGTTCCAGAAACTATGAATATTGACGAAGAACCTGAACACATTATTCAAATGTACGGTGCAGATTCTAGGGTTCCCGGAACCTATGCAGCAAATTGTTTATTAGCAAGACGCTTAGTTGAAAAAGATGTAAGATTTGTTCAATTATATCATATGGGATGGGATCAACATGCAGATTTACCAAGTCAAATAGAAAAACAAGCAAAAGATATTGATCAAGCTACTGCGGCATTAATTACAGATTTAAAACAAAGAGGATTGCTTGAAGATACTTTAGTTGTTTGGGGTGGTGAATTTGGAAGAACAAATTATAGTCAAGGCACTTTAACAGCTACTAATTACGGTAGAGATCACCATCCAAAATGTTTCACCATGTTTATGGCTGGAGGTGGTGTTAAACCAGGATTTACTTATGGAGAAACCGATGATTTTGGGTATAACATTGTAAAAGACCCTATGCATGTTCATGACTTACAAGCCACCATGATGCATTTAATGGGTGTAGACCATACTAAATTCACATATAAACACCAAGGGCGAAGATTTAGATTAACAGATGTGTCAGGTCATGTTGTTCATGATGTATTAACTTAATATCAGTTTTAATGAGCCGTAGAAAATTTTTAAAACAATCATCTTTTCTAACCATGGGTGTTTTGGCGTATCCAGCTTTTAGTAATGCATTTTCATTTAATAATTTGAACGATGTTATTGTTGGTCATAATACCCATAAATATAAGGTAAATATGAACTGGGGTAATTTAGACCCATTGCAAACACCTGTTAAAGATTGTCATGAAATGGTTCAAGACTCAAAAGGAAGAATAGTCCTTTTAACAAATCACATAAAAAATAATGTTATTATTTATGACAAGTCCGGCAAGTTGCTAGAAACTTGGGGGACTAATTACCCTGGAGCCCATGGTCTAACTTTGGTTAAAGAAAATGGAGAAGATTTGCTGTTAATAACAGATTATGAAAGACATCAAATTATCAAAACTACTATTGATGGAAAAGTAATATTTGAGATAGATTATCCTGCAGATACAGGAAAGTATAAGAGTAAAGAAGAATTCAAACCAACGGAAACTACGGTTTTAGAAAATGGTGATTTCTATGTGGCTGATGGCTATGGTAACCAATATATTACGCATTATAATCATAAAGGAGAATTGCTTAATATTTTTGGAGGGAGAGGTACTGAGGATGGACAGTTTTTAAATGCTCATGGAATATGTTATGATAATAGAGATAAAAGGAATCCTTCAATTTTGATTTCTGCAAGAGAATTGAATGTTTTAAAAAGATTTAGTTTAGATGGTGATTATATCTCATCTGTTAAAGTTCCAGGAGCATTAATTTGTCGCCCTGTCATTCATAAAAATGACATTTATTTTGCGGTCTTAAAATCTAAAGAAGCGCCAAATGACGATTCAGGTTTTTTATTGATTATGAATGAAAAAAATGAAGTGGTTTCCTGCCCTGGAGCAACAGCACCCTCCTATAAAGAAAATCAATTAGAAGACTTATATCAAACTATTAAGTTATTCAAACACCCGCATGATGTGTGTATTGATGATGACGAAAATGTATATGTTGCTCAATGGAATTCTGGTCAGACCTATCCTATAAAATTAGTAAGAGTATGAAAGGGGAATTATTATGGGTTTTAATTATTTTATTGCTCTTAGGCTGCAAAAGGCCATATCAAGAGTTGTTTTTACAACAAAATCAAATAAGTCTTGCACAACCAAGAATTCAGAGGGCAAACACTATTATCGATTCATTTGTTATTGTTAAAGTTGATTTGGGTATAGAAGATGCAGACATTTATTACACGTCCGATGGTAGTCAACCTACAACATCATCTGTAAAATATAAGGCCCCGTTTAAAGTCACAGAAAATAATACTTATAAGTTTAGAGCCTTTCATGCTAATTGGAAAGCGAGTGAAACATCAACCATGACTTTTTACAAAAAAGGACATGTGCCAGATGAAATTATTTGGTTTTCTAAAGAGAATATGAAGTACAAGGGGGAAGGTTCTTTAACCTTGATTAATCAAAAAAAAGCAGCTTTACCGTTCAATAACCCACAATGGGTAGGATTTGATTCTATTGTTAATGCTAAAGTTGTTTTTAAAGATAAAACTATGATAAAAAGTATTGATATTGGGTTTTTGAGCGATCCACAATCATGGATTTTTCCACCATCAGAAATTATAGTATACATAGACGATACAGATAAAAGTTCTGATAAAATAACATCTCAAATAAATGAAATGCTCAATATGGTGCCAAGTGAAATGGGTAATATAAATTTAGAAATAAATAGAGAAGTAAAATCAATCCGATTAGAGATAAACAATTTACAATCCATACCCAAATGGCATGATGGAAGCGGTAATAGGGCCTGGTTATTTATGGATGAATGGATTTTTAATTGATGAAAACCAGAAATAAAGATTCGATGTGGACTGAAGAAATTAAATGGATGTTGTACCCCTGTGTTGAGCACAGTCAAAGTATGACAAAACACAAACAATTGATATAGTTACATGAAAACAATTATACAAAAATACGGAGCAGCTTTAGTGCTTCTTGTAGTTTTATG
The DNA here is from genome assembly GCA_051275695.1 of Mariniflexile sp. GTDB lineage: Bacteria > Bacteroidota > Bacteroidia > Flavobacteriales > Flavobacteriaceae > Mariniflexile. The sequence continues at coordinate 37,500 of JBNMNO010000002.1, read as the reverse complement.
TGGTATTCTATTAGTAAATATATCAAATCTAGAAGAGATTCCAAAGATGGTCTTTTTTTTTGGTAGATTTCACCCATTACTGTTGCATTTACCAATAGGGGCATTGTTGGTTACTTTTTTTTTAGATATTACAGGACGCTTTCAAAAGGATTATCCTAGGCTGGTAATTATATATGCTTTAGGATTTTCTTCCTTTTTTGCTTTCTTAACCTGTATATTGGGGTATTTTCTTTCATTTGAAGGAGGTTATGGAAAAAATATTTTAGATATTCATTTTTGGACAGGTATATTAACAGCTGCACTAACACTGCTACTTTTCATAATGTCTTTATTAAAATCTAAAGAAGCAAAAAAAATGTTTCTACCCCTATTCATTATAACATTGGTAAGTATTAGTGTTACGGGGCATTATGGAAGTGTATTAACCCATGGGGAAAATTTTTTAACGGAATATTTAAGTGTTCCTGAAAAATCAAGAACGATAAAAGTTGTTGATAGCCTTAAAATTTACAATGATGTTATTGTCAAAATATTGGATAGTAAATGTATTCAATGCCATAATTCAACAAAGAAAAAAGGGGAGCTTTCTTTAATTTCAAAAGAAAACATTTTAAAAGGTGGTGAAAACGGGGATGCTATAGTAATAGGAAATTCTAAAGAGAGCTTACTGTATAAACAACTAGTATTGCCTATTTCTAATAAAAAGCATATGCCTCCAGAAGGTAAAGCACAATTAACAAAAGATGAGATTCGGCTGCTTAAGTATTGGATTGATACTGGTGTTAAGTTCGACGATTATGTTGATAATATGTCTCAAAATGACACACTTAATAACGTGTTAAAAAAGTATCTTATTTTTGATAAGATTGTTATTCCAAAAGCATCAAAAAGGGAGGTGATTAAAGCTCAAGAGGCCGGATTTATGGTTAAAGAGATAGTTCCGGGAGCTTCTGGATTAAGTGTGAAGTTTACAAAAAAAACAATCGAAAAAAGTGATATAAATACCCTTTCCAATTTGAAAAATCAAATTATAGAGCTCGACTTAAGTAACACCAATTTGGCCGATCAAATGTCTGGGGTTCTTAAAGGATTGGAAAACTTAAAAATGTTAAGGCTTGATAACACAAAAATAACAGATGAAACACTTGAAAACATTAAAAATTTAGATAATCTTGATGTGCTTAATCTTTTTAATACAAAAGTAACTGATTATGGTTTAGAGGAATTATTAAAGTCTGTTACACCAGCACAAATTTATACTTGGAAGACAAAAGTTAGATTGGAGACTGCTAATCGTCTTCAAAAAAAGTACGCTATTCAAATTCATAATGGTATAGCCAGTGGCTTTATTGAGAAGACTAAATTACAAATGCCTATAATAACCCCGGAAAACACTTTTTTCACAGATTCTGTTATTATAAGTATTAAAACAAATACACGGAATGCAGAACTACAATATACACTAAATGGAGAAAATCCAGATTCTACAAGTGCACTTTATAGCAACGAAATAAGGGTGAAGGACAACAAAATATTTAAGGTTAGAGCTTTAAAAAAAGGATGGTTGCCAAGTGATGTTGTTGAACGCGATTATTTTAAAGTTAAACATAAAATAAATAATTTCACGATAGTAAACAAACCAGAGGTACGCTATCCTAATGCCAAAAAATTATTTGATTTAGAAGCAGGAAGTATCTCTTTTAAAGATGGAAAATGGACGGGTTATTTAGGATATGATTTGAACACTACGATTAATTTGGGAGTGATTAAGACGGTTGATCATATTTCTATGAATTGTTTGGAGAAAACTCAAGATTGGATTTTGTTTCCAACTACATTGAAAGTATATGCATCCAATAATGAACACGCTAACTTTGAGAAAATAGGAGAATTAAAAATTAATAAGGCAAATGTATACCGAGACGCTCAAATTAAAAGATTTACATTGCCTATACCAAATACTAAAGCCCAATTTTTTAAAATAATAATTGAAAACCCTAAAGTTTTACCCAAATGGCATGAAGGAGCTGGTAAAGCACCATGGATTTTTGTTGATGAAATATTTTTATGGTAGTAAAAAATATGTTTAATAAGAGATTGGTAGCATTCTTCTTTTTAATTTTCCTTAATGGCATAGTGAATGGTCAAAATAACGATCCTTATAAAGAAGTGCGTTTAGCGTGGTTTAAGGATGCAAAACTTGGTATTTTTATTCATTGGGGATATTATGGGGTTAATGGCATCGGTGAGTCTTGGTCCATGTATCATAAACAAATTTCCTATGACGATTATATGTATCAAGGAGAGCAGTTTACTGCAGCTAATTACAATCCTGAAAAATGGGCAAAACTATTCAAAAAAACTGGAGCTCGTTATGCGGTGCTAACTACAAAACACCATGATGGCGTGGCCTTATGGGACACTAAATTAAGCAAGTTGAATGTAAAGGAAAAAACACCTGCGAAAAGAGATTTAGTGGCACCATTTGTTGAGGCGTTAAGACAAGAAAATATAAAAGTTGGGCTGTATTATTCTTTGTGCGATTGGTCTCATCCAGATTATAATGTCGTTTTTCCAAGACCCAATACGCAAAATGACTATCCTCAAAAAGGACAAAATGAGCTATCCAAATGGCAGCGTTTTGTGAGGTTTTACCAAGGGCAGTTAAAGGAGCTAAGTGACAATTTTAAACCAGATTTATATTGGTTTGATGGTGATTGGGAAAAATCTAGCGAACAATGGCAAGCACAATCTTTAAAAGATTCATTATTGTCTTGGAATCCTAAAGTAATTGTTAACTCGAGACTTAAAACATACGGAGATTATAGTACCCCAGAACAAGGTATTCCAATAGATACACCTCAAGGGCCTTGGGAGTTTTGTATGACTATGAATGATAATTGGGGGTATTATCCATCAGACACCAATTACAAACCTATTTCGCAAATTATCAGAACATTTGTCGAAGTGATAGCCTCAGGGGGTAATTTGTTGTTAAATATAGGGCCTAAACCAGACGGGACTATTGATTCTGAGCAAATAAAACGATTAGAAGCCTTAGGGAATTGGATAAAAAAACATGAAAAAGCTGTTTTTGAAACCAAGGCAGGATTGCCTTATGGTCATTTTTATGGTCCAACTTTATTGAGTAAGGATGAAACTAAAATATATTTATGCTTATTTGATGCCCCTAAAAACTATATTTCGTTAAAAGGCATTCAGAATAAAGTAAAATCTATTAAAGTTGTTGGCAGCAATCAGGAATTGAGTTTTGAAAGAAATGGAGGAGCTGCTTGGAATAATATTCCCGGTATTTTAAGAATTGAAATTCCACAGGATAAAAATATTAATAGCTATGTGACTTTAGTAGAAGTTGAATTGGAAGATGCTTTAAAATTATATAGAGGGCATGGAAATGCTGTTGAATTAAATTAATTAAATTATGATAAAAACCGTTCTAAAAACAGTACTAACCTTTTTATTTGTAGTTATTTTTTCTTGTGTAGATAACGGAAATGATCAAATTAACATTGCTGAAAAGGCAACATATGTGGTAGATTATGTGAATCCATTAATGGGAACGGATTCCGATTATAGTTTGTCAAATGGAAATACCTATCCAGCAATTGCTACACCTTGGGCAATGAATTTTTGGACTCCAATGACTTCAAAAATGGGTGATGGATGGACCTATAAATACGATAGCCCGAAAATAAGAGGTATAAAACAAACGCATCAGCCAAGTCCGTGGATTAATGATTACGCTGCCTTTTCTTTGATGGCTGTAACTGGCGATTTAAAATTTCAAGAAGATGAACGAGAATCTTGGTTTTCACATAAAGTAGAAACAGTAAAACCTTATTTCTACTCGGTGTATTTAGCGGATTATGATGTGGTAGCCGAAGTGTCTCCAACAGAGAGAGCTGCACATTTTAAATTTACTTTTCCGAAATCAGACGAATCCTATATTATGCTTGATGCTTTTTTTCAAGGTTCAATGGTTAAAATTATTCCGGAAGAGCGCAAAATTATAGGGTATTGTAGAAATAATAGTGGTGGTGTTCCAGAGAATTTCCATAACTATTTTGTTGCTGAATTTGACAAGGATTTTGAAGTAAATCATACTTGGAATGATGGTTGGAACTTGATAGAAAATTCAACAGATAGTGAGGGAAATCACGTAGGGGCAATTATTGGTTTTAAAACAAAAAAAGGCGAAATCGTTCATGTAAAAGTAGCCTCTTCATTTATAAGTCCAGAGCAAGCCCAGTTAAATTTATCTAGAGAAATTGGAAAAGATACTTTTGAGCAAACTAAGGAAAAGGCAAAACAGGCTTGGGAAACGGAATTAACCAGAATTCAAATTGAAGATGATAATTTAGATCATATAAAAACATTTTATTCTAGTTTATACAGAGTATTATTATTCCCTAGAAAGTTTTATGAGTTTGATGCTAATAATGAGATTGTTCATTACAGTCCATACAACGGAGAAGTGTTAAAGGGCTACATGTTTACAGATAACGGGTTTTGGGATACGTTTAGAGCCGTGTTTCCTTTTTTTAATATGATGTATCCAGAATTGAATAGCCATATAATGGAAGGTTTAGCAAACACCTACAAAGAATCAGGTTGGTTACCAGAATGGGCTAGTCCAGGGCATAGGGATTGCATGGTGGGCTCAAATTCGGCAACCATTATTGCTGACGCTTATTTAAAAGGAAATATGAACAAAAAGGATGTTGCCATTTTGCTTGAAGCTGTGTTAAAAAATGCTAATGTAAATGAAGGACGCCCGATGACATCTGTTGGAAGAGCAGGTGTTGATTATTACAATACATTAGGTTATGTTCCCTACAATGTTGGAATTAATGAAAATGCAGCACGTACTTTGGAATATGCTTTTGCAGACTTTACCATCGCAAAAATGACTCAGAAACTAGGGAAGAAAGAATTAGCTGATACTTTTTTTAAAAAAGCTTTAAATTACAAGAACCTCTTTGATCCTTCAACCAATTTAATGAGAGGTAAGAATGAAGACGGTAGTTTTCAAACACCGTTTAATCCATTAAAATGGGGTGATGCATTTACAGAAGGAAATAGTTTACATTATACCTGGTCTGTTTTTCATGATGTTCAAGGATTGATAGATTTGATGGGCGGTAAAGAAAAATTCGTTTCAAAATTAGATGAGGTTTTTGAAATGCCTCCAAAATTTGACGATTCTTATTATGGACAAACTATTCACGAAATTAGAGAAATGCAGATTGTGAATATGGGGAATTATGCGCACGGTAATCAACCAATTCAGCATATGATTTATTTATATAATTACGCAAATGTGCCCTACAAAGCACAAGCGCGAGTGAGAGAAGTCCTTACAAAACTGTACTCAGCAACACCAGATGGATATTGCGGAGATGAGGATAACGGACAAACTTCAGCTTGGTATGTGTTTAGTTCTTTAGGCTTTTATCCTGTAACTCCAGGATCTGATGAGTATGTAATTGGAAGTCCGCTATTTAATAAAGCAACAATAACTTTGAAGAACGGAAATAAATTCACCATTAAGACTAAACATAATTCAGTGGATAATTTTTATATACAATCTGCAAATTTAAATGGAAAGGATTATGAAAATAACTTCTTAAAATTTGAAACTATTCAAAATGGTGGTGAATTACAATTTAATTTAGGAGAAACACCAAATAAAAATTGGGGAAGTGAATTAGAAAATGTGCCCTATTCATTGAGTACTGAATAGTTAATCGCTAATTATTTAATAATGAATCAAATCCACCAAATGTTTGTGAGTATTTGATTAGGGGGTGTTAATTGTCTATGTCAACATAGTGCCCTTATTGTTTTTTAATTCCATTTTTTATTAAATAGTTCTTGCATAACTGGATACTTGGTATCTGTATCATCAACCAAATCACGTTGTCGTTTCAATTCTACTTTCATCTCCGAAATAATTTCTTTGTATACGGGGTTATTATATGCATTGTGATTTTCGTTGGGGTCTTTAATCATATCATAAAATTCCCAAGCAGGTTTCGAGGTTTCATCTGATGAGCCTGTCATATCAAGTGATTGTCCATAAAAAAAAGCTAATTTATAATTAGAATTTCTAATCCCAAAATGTCCGGGTCTTTCTGGATAATGCTGCCAATATCTGTAATAAGCAGTTGTTCTCCAATCATCAGGAGTTTTACCATTTAAATTTTGTCTAAAACTTTTTCCTTGCATAGATTTGGGAGTTTCAATACCGGCATAATCAGCAAAGAGTGCTGGAAAATCTATATTTAAAATAATATCATCCAATCGTTTTCCAGCAGGTATTTCTTTTGGGTAACGCATAACAAAAGGCATTCTTAAAGATTCATCATAAATAAGGCGTTTGTCGAAAAAGCCATGTTCTCCTAAAAAATAACCCTGATCTGCTGTATAGATTACTACCGTATTTTCAGCCAATCCTGATTTTTCTAAATAGTCCAGTATTTTTCCAATGTTATCATCAATGGCTGCCCCAGATCTCATGAAATCTTTTACGAATTTCTGGTAAATTTGTTTTCTTGCTTCCATGCTATCCATGCCTTTGGTGTAAAATGGAAGTCCTGGGTATTCACACCACCATTTATCAGGGGCATTTGAGGCTTGTTCATAACGCCATCCTAAATTTTCTAGCTTCTGACCTTTAAAACTTCTTCCTGTAGTTTTGGGTGAAAAATCAAATAAAGATTGAGGTTCTGGGATTTCAATACCTTTATATAAGTCCTTGTATCTATCAGGATAATCAAAGGGTTCATGAGTTGCTTTAAAATGAGTCATTAACAAAAACGGTTTGTCACCTGTTCTTTTTTCTAACCACTGTATGGAGAGGTCAGTGATAACATCGGTAGAAAAACCTTTATGAATATCCCATTCTTCAGGGTTTTTATAAAAATTATCGGCGGTTTTCAGAATAGGATCCCAATATCTCCCTTGATCATGTAAAACATTGTAATAATCAAAGCCAGTAGGTTCCTTCTTTAAATGCCATTTACCTATAATAGCAGTTGTATATCCGTTTTTATGTAAAACTTTCGCAATATTTAAAGAATCTGGTTCTAAAGCATCACTTAGGGTGTACACACCGTTTTTATTACTGTATTGGCCTGTTAATATTGAGGCTCTACTTGGTACACAAATAGAATTGGTGCAAAATACATTGTTTAAAACAACTCCTTCATCTGCTAATCGTGAGATATTAGAAGCTTGAACATAATCTTTTAAAATGCCTCCATAAATTCCCCAGGCCTGTGAAGTATGATCGTCAGACATGATAAAGAGTATGTTTGGTCTAATTTCTTTCTTAGCGTTATTTTGGGAGTGACAAATAGAAATGGTTAGTAGAAGACCTGTTAAAAAAAGAACTGTTTTAAATAAATTGTTGACTAACTTAAGGTTCATACTTTATTTTAATTTTATATGGATTCGACTTATTGAAATGGTAATTACAGTTTTAGTTTAAAACCCTTTTTTTCCATCCATCCTGTAAACAATATTACGAGTAGTGAAAAAATTAATGAGATAAATAAGCCTAGAACTCCAAAATTCATAAAATCAGGAAGTCTTAATCCTGTAATATTCCTTATGGGATACACAAAATAGGGTATTAAATAACAAGTTAAAGTAGCTGTGCCAGCTGGAGCTATAAATTTTGCCCAGTTCACCTTCTTTTTAATATCAGCGATGTAATAAAGAAATGCAAATGAAAGGACACCTATTCCTATACATATTCCTAACCAAGCTGGAGTACCTTGTATTTTAGAAACACCCCAAACAGGGCGCATTAAAAGGCCGTAGCCTATAGAAATAATTCCTAACAATAAAGAAATGGAAAAAATTATTTTAACACCAAGATATTCAAGTTTTCTGAACAGTATTGTAGTAACAATACCCGCTGTTGTAAAAGCCGGTATGGTTCCGTTGTAAATAGTTGAAAAATACTTTAAGAAATTATTTGCTGGAGGTAATAGCTTTGAAAAGTTTAATAATTGTAATAGCATAAAAGTAAAAAGAAGAGCAATCATTGCATAAAAATTTCCTTTAGTTAAAAGATATATCAATGCATTTGTAAGATATGCCCAACCAATCAGCCCTAAAATACCCCACCATTGGGTTGTCATCCAATCTGTTCCATTAGCCCCTCCCTTATATATTATTGCTAAATAAATTAAGGTTAGAATACCAATAGCTTGCAATATTTTGTGCCATTTTTTAGGTATTGGGCTTTTGGTCCAGTTCATCCAGATAAGTAATACGGCTAAAGCCATTAAAAAACACCAATATTGATTTCCAATTAAAATACTTGAATCATGACCCGTTTCATAGTTTACCATGAATACGCCAATTAAAAGGAGAGAAACAGATCTGGAAATAATATGTTTAACTGTTGAAAATATAGTTTCACCTACTTTAATTCTAAATTCAATAGACAAAGGGATACTCAATCCAACAATAAATAAAAAGAGCGGAAAAATAATATCAGAAAAACCTAAATAATCTTCTAAAGATGATGCATGACTTAACCACTTTGGTACACCTTTTAGAGTAAAAAAATCATTTACCCATATCATTAAAAACATGGTCATAGCTCTTAATATATCGATTGATGCTATTCTTTTCATTTTTCTTACTTTATAATGATTTCATCTATAAAAAACCATCCAGAGTTTCCTGCTCCTGAGTATCCTTTTGGGATTTTATCAATTCCCTTAATATTTATTTTAATATATCTACTTTTTTGTTGAAGGTTAAGTTTTAACAAATCTGTAAAACTTTCTCTTTCAGAAATCCTTGTGGAACCACTAGATTGTTTTGAAGCATAAAAAGAACTTCCATTATTCGAAAAACTCACCTCAAATAATTTTGGACTAAATACCCAGTTTAAAGGTGAATGAAGGTAACCTATACTAATATTAGAAATAGATTGAATTGTTTCTAAATCAATTATGAATTCTAAATCTTCACCTTCTTGACCTATCCATTGTCCTGTGCTATAATCTGTATATCCTCTTTTCCCATCAATTAAAGCTGTTATATTTTTGTAGTTAGGATGTAATTTTTTTGTAGCTATTATCTTCGATTTTATAGCTAGATGAGTAATCTCTTTTTGCTTTTTTGGAACGTCTTTTTCAGAACCGTGTTCCCAAGCAATAAATTCAGCAATCAGCTCTTTTACTATTTCAGGATATTTATTTGCAAGATTATAGATTTCAGATACATCTGTACTTAAATCAGAAAGAAACAAGGCATCATCTTCTAAATCTAATGTACCTTTATGCGAAGTGTCTTTTGGGTATCCAATTAGTTTCCATTTACCTTTTCTAACCACCCATTGATTGCCATATTTCCAAAATGCGCTTGTTCTTGGAGATTTGGTTCCTGGATTTTTAATCATATAAGAAAGATCCATTCCATCAATATTCTGTTGAGTTGTTTTTAATTCGCATAAATCCACTAGCGTAGGCATCCAATCTATATTTACTAAAAACTGATTATTTATAACGTTTTCAGGAAGATTATTTTTCCAACTTATTATTGTTGGAAGTCTTATCCCTCCTTCAAAAAGACTGCCTTTGGCGCCTCTATATGGCCCAGAATTACCTCCTCCTCCAAAAGCACGAATCTCTGTAGAATACCCATTATCTGATTGATATATAATAATAGTATTCTCTCGAATTTCTAAGGCTTCTAACCTATTAATTAAAAAACCAATGCGTTCATCTATAGTTGAAATAAAAGCAGCATAATCTGCTCTAGGTTTTTCGGTGTTTTTATAATAATCTCTCCATTTTTTTGTAGGTTGATAAGGGTAATGTGGCATATTTATAGCATAGTACATAAAAAAAGGCTGCTCTTTATGAGTTTCAACATATTGCAGTGCTTTATCTGAAGCTAAATCTGGAAAATAGTGTCCATCATAAAACACTTCTTTCCCGTTTTCATATAAATCATGTACGTTTGGACCTTCCCAATAAAAATAGTGAGAATAGTTATCTATACAGCCTCTTAAATGTCCAAAAGAATAGTCGAACCCTTGAGCATTCGGGCTGCTTTCTTCGCTCATTCCTAAATGCCACTTTCCAATGTGACCGGTATTATAACCGTTTTCTTTAAAAAGTTTGGCCATTGTATATTGGTTCGCTGGTAATCCCTGCGAACCGGGTGCAGCAGAAGTATTTCCTGTAACACCTGCATTTTGGGGGTATTTTCCTGTGAGTAATGCGGCTCTAGATGGAGCGCAAACTGGTGCCGCAACATAGGCTTGAGTAAACCGTGTCCCTTGTTTTGCAAGTTTATCTAAATTTGGAGAATAAATATCTTTTGCTCCGTAGCAGCCTAAATCTATAGCCCCTTGATCGTCTGTGTAAATAACAATGACATTTGGTTTTTGTTGATTTTGACTATATAGAAGTGATGTTACAAAAAATATAATTATAAAATATTTATTAGAAATCATATTTGTATGTATTTGTAGTCAGAACGGAGGTTTTTTAGTAATAAACCCAGTTCACATAATTTGACTTTGAAAAATAAACTTATAAAACCATATCTATTTATAGTATTTTATTCGACGAATAGCATTTTATAGACTCTATAAGAGGTGGAAATAACCTACTCCAAATATCATTTATGGTTCAATTATTTTACATTAGTCTTAGTTAGATTGTTATCTGTCTAATTTAAAACTAAATGATTGGTTAATTTACTATTTTGAAAATCAAAAGTAAAATTTATAAACTTATGTAATTAGTGTGACCTTTAAATAAGGTTTTAATCAAACTACAATTTTTTTAAAAAAAAGATTAATAATAAAAAGTATGAACAGAATAATACTAGCTGGATTATTAATGGTTTCTGTAAAAATGTTTTCTCAAGCCATTTATGAAGAAGAGCGTTATGTGCCTGAAACCGATTCTCTAGTCTTAGAAAAATTAGATGAATGGCAGGGTAAAAAGTTTGGATTGTTAATGCACTGGGGAACTTATAGCCAGTGGGGAATTGTTGAGTCTTGGTCTTTGTGTCCAGAAGATCATGGATGGTGTGAACGAACAAAAGGAGCAAATTCTGAAAATTATTTTGAATATAAAAAAGAATATGAAGGGCTGAAAAAAACGTTCAATCCTGTAAAATTCAATCCTGAAAAATGGTCGAAAGCGGCTAAAAATGCAGGAATGAAGTACATGGTCTTTACAACAAAACATCACGACGGATTTTCAATGTTTGATTCTAAATATACCGATTACAAGGTAACTGATAAAGAGTGTGCTTTTAGTAATAATCCAAAATCTAATATAGCTAAAGAGATTTTTAACGCATTTAGAAATGAGAATTTATGGATTGGGGCTTATTTTTCCAAACCAGATTGGAATCATGAAAATTATTGGGATCCATATTTCCCACCATTAGGTAGAAATGTAAATTATGATCCGGAATTATATCCTGAAAAATGGCAAAAATTTGTTGAGTTTACACATAATCAAATTATGGAATTAATGACAGATTATGGTAAAGTGGACATTTTATGGTTAGATGGAGGTTGGGTTGCAAAAACATCTCAAGAAGAAATTAATGATTTTTATTCCAATAAAATTAAGACTAATAATGGAGGGTTTATTAAAAACACTATAGTGAACCAAGATATTAAAATGGACGAATTAGTAGAGAAAGTACGCCAAAAGCAACCAGGTTTAATTGTTGTTGATAGAGCTGTTCACGGTAAAAACCAAAATTACTTAACACCAGAAAATAGAGTTCCAGACAAAACATTACCTTATCCTTGGGAGTCTTGTATTATTTCAGGTGGAGGCTGGTCTTACACACCAGACGCAAAATATATGACAGGAAGAGATGGTATTCATATGTTAATTGATGTAGTCGCAAAAGGAGGTAATTTATTATTAAATATTGCTCCAAGTCCTGAAGGTGAGTGGCAGCAAGGAGCATATGATTTATTGGAAGAGTATAGTGTTTGGATGAAAATAAATAGCACTGCTATTTACAATACAAAACCAATAGCCCCTTTTAAAGAAAATAATATCTGTATGACCCAAAATAAAGAAGGTAATGTGTTTTTGTTTTATATGGCAGAAGAAGGAGAGAACCAAATTCCTTCAGAAGTTATTGTAAAATCAATCAATCCTCAAAATGGTACTAGAATTAGTATGTTAGGTTCAAAGGAGACATTGAAATGGGAAAAATTAGCGAAAGGATTTAAAGTTGTCATTCCGGAATATTTAAGAAATAATTTGCCATCAAAGTACGCTTACACAATAAAAATTGAAGCTATAAATCAATAATTAAACCTATGTTTTTAAATAGTAATAAAGTAATTCGGTTAAAACTAATGTTAGTCATGTTAGTGTTTTTAAGTTGCTCAATGTTTTACGCACAAGAACCAGCAGATTATGTAAATCCCTTTATAGGAACCTCTAATTTTGGGGCTACTTATCCTGGACCAATAGCCCCCAGAGGGATGGCTAGTATTAGTCCGTTTAATGTTGCTGGTCCTCAAAACTTACCTTTAGAAAAAGATAGTCGCTGGTTGTCGAATCCATATGTTCATGAAAACACCTTTTTAACAGGCTTTAGTCAGGTTAATTTAAGCGGAGTAGGTTGTCCAGATTTAGGAGTGATTTTATTAATGCCAACTACTGGAGAGCTTGAAATAAATCATTTAAAATATGGATCCACCTATTCTGATGAAGTTGCAAGTACAGGTTATTACAGCAATGTAATTGATAAATACAACATAAAAGCGGAGTTTACATCTTCAAAAAGAGTGGGCGTAAGTAAGTTTACATTTCCTAAGGGAAAAGCAAACATATTATTAAATCTTGGCTTAGGACTAACTAACGAAGAAGGTGCTTTGGTGAAAATTGTTTCTCCCAAAGAAATTGAAGGAATGAGAACTGTTGGGTCGTTTTGTTATAATAGTCCTGAAGCGGCTTATCCTGTATATTTTGTAGCGAAATTTTCAAAGCCAGCAGATAAATTTGGAGTCTGGAAAAAACCTTCAAAAAACGAAGGAATAGAAGCGCAATGGATGCGCTATAATGAAAAAACTCGTTTCATGGAGAATGCTACCAAAATGGTTGTTGGAGATAGCATTGGAACCTATTTTTCATATGATTTCAATAAAACAGAAACTATTGAAGTAAAAATAGGTGTTTCCTATGTGAGTATTGAAAATGCGCGTGAAAATTTAGAAAAGGAAACTTCGAATAAATCTTTTGAAACAGTTTACAAAGAAACTTATAATGAGTGGAACGATTTACTTTCAAGAATTAAGGTTGAAGGTGGGTCAAAAGAAGATAAAATTATATTTTACACAGCATTGTATCACACGTTGATTCATCCAAACACCTTAAACGATTTTAACGGTGAATATCCAGAAATAAAAACAGGTAAAATCGGGAAAACGGAAGGAACTCGTTACACCGTATTTTCTTTGTGGGATACCTACAGAAATTTACATCAATTAATGTCTTTAGTGTATCCCCAGCAGCAATCTGACATGATAAAAAGTATGTTAGATATGTATGATGAAAATAAATGGTTGCCAAAGTGGGAGCTAAATTCTACCGAAACATTTACAATGGTTGGTGACCCTGCGAGTATTGTAATTGCGGATACCTATTTAAAAGGAATTCGAAATTTTGATATTGAAAAGGCTTATGAAGCCATGCTAAAAAGTGCAGATCAACTTGAAAATAATCCATTACGTCCAGGATTGAAAGATTATATTGAAAAAGGGTATTTAACTACTGATAACAGTGGCTCAGTTTCTACAACACAAGAATACAATGCCGCAGATTATTCGATTGCTTTATTAGCCAAAGAATTAGGTAAAAATGAGGATTACAAACGGTTTAAAAAGAGATCTATTTCCTATAGAAAATTATTTGATAAAAATATAAATCTATTGCGACCTCGAAAAACTGATGGTAGTTATTATGAACCTTTTGATCCTGATGCGGGTGCTAATTTCACCGAAAACATTGGGTTTATTGAAGGAAATGCTTGGCAGTATGCGTTTATGGTTCCTCATGATATAAAAGGTCTCATAAAATTAATGGGAAGTGATAAAGTATTTATAAATCAATTACAAAAAGTATTTGATAACAATCAATTTGACATGGCGAATGAGCCTGATATTGCTTATCCATATTTATTTAATTACATAAAAGGAGAAGAGTGGAGAACACAGCAAACAATCAAAACGCTAGTTAAAGAATATTTTCAAAATGAGCCGAACGGTATACCAGGTAACGATGATACGGGAACTATGTCTGCTTGGTTAGTGTATTCTATGATGGGAATTTATCCACTTTCTCCAGGAGAACCGAAGTATGCCATATCAACTCCTATGTTTGATAAAATCACCATTCAATTAGATTCTAAATATTATAGTCAAAAGGAAATTGTAATACAAAGAGTTGCGAATAATAAAGGAGACATTAAACAAATAAAATTGAAAGGTAAAAGATATCAAGGTTATTTCATTAATCACTCTGATTTGGTTAATGGCGAAGTTTTACAAATAATTTTAAAATAATTTTCAATAAAAATTTAGAATAGAAGTTTATTACTACTTAAAAAGAAACCCTATTTACAATGAAAATAAAGATTTTAGCGCTGATTTTAATAGTACTTGCTGTTTTTAATGCTTTTGCCCAAGAAGAATTAAACTACAAAGTGTTTAAGAAGCAACCCGTAAATTTTGGAGGTGAAAAAGGAATAGATACTGAAGCTATTCGCCTCCAAGATGGACGTTTGATTTACAAAAAATTTACGGTACCAAATTTTCCAAAGGGAACTGATGTTAAAATAAAACTTTCTTTACGTTCAAATGGTGACCGTTGGGACAAGTCGGGCTCTTGTTTTGTGGTGACTGAACTCAATAAAATTTCTATTATAGATGTTTCAAAAGGAGTGAAAGAATTTCCTAAAGCATCTTATATTTATGAAAAATTTAGTGGTGTATTGGCTACTGAAAATTACGAACCTGTAATTGAATTGCTGCGTTTTATGACACCTTTTGGAGTAGGACATTATAGTAATGATGAAGGAAAACATAGAAAGCCAGTTTACATTCCAAACTGGGAAAAACAAGTAGTTTGGGAACAAGATATCTCTCATTTAAAGAAGTTAATTACGAGTACTTTTTATATTGGTGTTTGGGTTGATACTTGGACAAAAGAAGGTTATGAATTTGATTTAGATTTAATATATTCTAACCGTCCAAGAAAAACAGTAAAAGTACAATCATTAGCAAATACAATTCCGTATGTTAACGGCCAATCTTTACCAGAATTTTTTGCGAATGTGCCGTTAGAACAAACTTTTGAATTTCCTAATAATGCTAAAAATGTAAAGTTATATTACACAACTACTGGCCACGGAGGGCACGAAGGTGGCGATGAATTTATTAAAATTAAAAACAGTGTTTTTTTAGATAACAAGCTAGTTTTAGACACTATTCCTTGGCGAGATGATTGTGCTTCTTTTAGACGATTCAATCCTACATCAGGTGTGTGGCTTAAAAAAGATTCGGCTTCATATATAGATTTTGAGACAAAAACATATAAAGTAAAAGAAATTGAGGAGCGCATTGCTTCTTCAGATCTTTCAAGATCTAACTGGTGCCCAGGCTCGCATGTTAAACCATTTGTTGTTGATTTGGGGTCTTTAAAAGCGGGAACACATGCATTAAAAATTTCTATACCAGCAACAAAAGCAAATGAAGAGAAGTTAAATCATTGGTTAGTATCGTCTTATCTTACATATGAAGAATAGGTTTTTGAAATTTCCTAAAATTAATTAAATGTCAATTTGTTTAAATTATTAAATTAGAGTAGTAACAATGAAGAAATTAGCAGTGTTTTTGTGGATTGTTTTTGCAGTGTTTTGTCAGGGAAATGCGCAAAGTATAAAATATCCTTATCAAAATTCTAAATTATCTGTTGAGGAAAGAGTAAAAGATTTACTAGGTAGAATGAGTCTGGAAGAAAAAGTTCGCCAAATGGATATGTATAAAGGAGGAGAATTCAAGGATGATGAAAATTTTTCTATAACTAAAACAAATGACCTAATTGGAAATCTTGGAGTTGGTGCAATCCATGATATTTATCCTCGTTCGGCAAAAATGATAAATGACTTGCAAGGAAATGTAATTAAAAGTAACAGATGGGGTATTCCGGCGCTTATTATGTGTGAAATGCTTCATGGATACTTTGGGGAAGGTAGCACAGCATTTCCAATGAGTATAGGACTTGGTGCTACTTGGGATACTGCATTAATGAATAAAGTTGGAACTGTGATTGGCACAGAAGCGCGTGCTCATGGAGTTCATTTTGGACTAGGCCCGGTGCTTGGTGTGGGACGCGAACCGCGTTGGGGAAGAGTTGCTGAAACATTTAGTGAAGACGCCTATTTAGCAAGTGAAATTGGATTGGCAATGATAACTGGAATGCAAGGAGATACATTGGCTTCGGATAAAGCAATAATTGCAGAACCAAAGCATTTTGCAGTTCATAGTTACCCACAAGGTGGAGGTAATTCTTCTCCAGTAATTGTAGGAGAACGCACTGCTCGTGAAGATTTTTTGCCTGTATTTGAAAAAGCATATACTAAAGGTGGGGCGTTAGGAGCTATGTGTGCCTATTCTGAATTAGACGGAATTCCTTGCGCTGCAAATGAATGGCTGTTAACAGATGTGCTAAGAAAAGAGTGGGGTTTTAAAGGGATTGTAGTCTCAGATTTAGGGGCTATAAAATATATTCAAACAAATCATTATGCAGCCGATTCTCCTAAAGAGAGTATTCGACAGGCAGTAACTGCAGGAGTTGATATGCAGTTTTATGATTTTTCAAATGAGTTTTGGCAGAAAACTCTTGTAGAACTTGTTGATGAAGGGAAATTAACAATGGAGGTTATAAATCGCGCTACGGGTGGGGTTTTGAGGCTTAAATTTTTACTTGGATTGTTTGAAAAACCTTATACAGATAAAACCTTAATTGAAGAGCGATTTCATACAAAAGAAAATCAAGATATAGCCTTAGAAGCAGGCCTTAAATCTGTTTGTTTATTAAAGAATCAAAATAACTTATTACCATTAGATAAAAACACAAAAACAATCGCTGTAATTGGTCCAAATGCAAATGCATCTAGATTGGGAGGATATTCCGTAAAGAATAAAGTAGCGACTACGGTTTTGGAAGGTATAAAACAAGTTGTTGGTTCAGAAACAAATGTATTGTACGAAGAAGGAGTTTCTTTGGTGGTTAAAGGACAAGTAATCCCATCTTCTTGCCTGCTTACTCCAGATGAATCGGAAAATGGGCTAAAAGGAGAGTATTTCAACAATCGTGAGCTGGAAGGAAATCCGGCTTTAGTGCGCATTGATAAACAGTTGGAATTTGATTGGCCTTGGTCGCCAGGGAATGGTGTAAATGATGATGAGATTTCTATGCGCTGGACAGGTTTTATAAAAGCAATTGAATCTTTTGATGGATGGTTGGGATTAAGTTCGGATGATGGTATACGAATGTGGGTTGATGAAAAACTTGTTATAGATAATTGGAAAAAAGGAGGAACCAATATTGTAACAACACCAATGAATATTGAAGCTGGAAGAAAATATAAAATTCGCATAGAAATGTGGGAAGGAGGTTGGGGAGCAAGAGCTCATTTACGCTGGAATTTAGAAAAAGTAAATTTTCAACCAGCTATAGATATTGCAAAAAAGGCAGATATAGCCATTCTAGTCTTGGGTGAATCTAAAGAATTGGTAGAAGAAAATAGAGATGTAGCAACATTAGATTTACATGGAATGCAAGAAGAACTTATTAAAGCAATTCAAAAAACAGGAACTCCTGTAATTTGTGTTTTATTAAATGGTCGTCCGCTCTCAATTAATTGGATAAATGATCATATACCGGCTATTTTAGAAGCTTGGTTTCCGGGGGAAGCTGGCGGAAAAGCTGTTGCAGATGTTTTGTTTGGAAATTACAACCCGGCAGGAAGACTTCCTATTACTTTTCCAAAGTCTGTTGGGCAGTTACCTATTTACTACAACCAAAAGCCTTCGGCAATTCACAGGTATGTTAGTGAAAGTGAAAACCCTTTATATACTTTTGGATTTGGTTTAAGTTATACAAAATTTGAATATTCAAATCTTTTAATAAGTGCTGATAAAATTAATATTGATGATGAAATTAATGTAAGTATTGATGTTAAAAATATAGGCGATTATGATGGAGATGAAGTTGTGCAGTTATATATAAATGATATTTATAGTAGCGTAACAACACCAAAAAAAACATTGAAAGGATTTAAAAGAGTATTTATTAAAAAAGGGGAAACAAAGAGTGTAGAATTTGTATTAACTTCTGAAGAACTCGCTATTTGGAACAGAGATATGAAACACGTTGTTGAACCCGGAGAATTTGAAGTAATGGTTGGCGGAAATTCTATAGATGTGCAAAAAATAAAATTTGAGGTATTAAATTAATTCTTCTTTTAGATTTTTTGGTTAAATCACAATTAAGTACATAATTAGTTTAAAATTCAGGAATATGAATCAATTAATAAAAAAGTATATAAATCGTCATATAGTCTTAAAATTTATTCTTTCATTTTTAATAATCGCTATAGTATCATGTACGCCCAATAATAAATTGGAGTTAACCAATAAAGGTACTTCAAAGTATGAAATTGTAATTGATGAAGATGCTTCAATAATTATTAAATATGCATCGGAAGAATTACAAACCTATATTGAAAAAATTTCAAATGTTAAAATTCCAATAGTAACAGAGAAAAATCAAACAGAAGATAAACACAAACTTTTTGTTCAAATTGCAGCGTTAGATAAAAATCAAATTAAAATTAATTCAGAAGTAAAAAATATAATTATTAGTGGGGGTTCAGATTCAGCAGTAAAAAATGCAGTTTATGAGTTTTTGGAAATCTATTTAAATTGCAAATGGTATGCACCGAATGTTGAAGAAATCCCAATTTTAAAAACGATTGTTTTAGATAAAAATATAAATTATTTATACATACCAAATATTATTACAAGAACTGTGCATTCTAAATTATTTTATGAAAACCCCGCCTTTGCAGATAAGCATAAAGTAACAGCAGAAGCATTCCCATATTACGTTCCTTCAGCCAGAGTGCATACCTTTAATAAGTTTTTACCAGAGGAAGTTTATTATAAAAAACATCCAGAATATTTTGCTTTAAGAGGTAATAAAAGATTACCAACTCAATTGTGTTTAACAAATAATAATGTTTATGAAATAGTAAAAGATTCTGTAGCTTCCTTGTTTAAACAATTTCCGCGAGCTACTGTTATTTCTGTTAGTCAGAATGACAATCAACAATATTGCCAATGTAATAAATGTAGTGGGATTGATAGTTTAGAAGGAGGTCCTTCTGGAACAATGATTCAGTTTGTGAATAAAATTGCAGCGGATTTTCCTGATAAAACAATTTCAACATTGGCATATCAGTACACGCGTAAACCTTCAAAAACAAAACCTTTAAGCAATGTTTTAATTACATTATGCTCAATTGAATGTGATAGAAGTGCACCAATTGAAGAAAAATGTACTGATTTTGCTGAAGATTTAAATGACTGGAAACAAATTACTGAAAATATTAGAATTTGGGATTATACAACTCAATTCACCAATTTTTTGGCTCCATTTCCAAATATATACACCTTACAACCAAACATTCAATTTTTCAGTGTGAATAACGCAAAATGGATTTTTGAGCAACACAGTCATAACCCAAGTGAATTATTTGAGTTACGTTCTTATGTTACAGCAAAATTACTGTGGAATCCTAATTTAAACATAGAGGAATTAATTGCGGAATTTACCAATGGTTATTATGAAGAAGCTGGTGTTTATGTGAAAAAATACATTGATTTAGTTCATCAAAAAATTAAAGAAGATCCTGATTTTTTTCTTTTTTTGTATGGAGATCCTTCACAAGCATTTGATTCATTTTTAAATCCGGAATTGTTAAAACAATATGATGAATTTTTTAATAAAGCTGAAAAAATAGTTACAAATAAACCATTGATTCTAAAACGAGTTAAAGAAGCTCATATTAGTATAGACTATGCTATTTTAGAAGCTTGCAAAAAGAATGTATCCAAAGAATTTAGTATGGTATTGTTAGATGCTAATGGGAAAAAAAGTATAAGTGGAGTTGTTTTAAAACGATTGGATAATTTTTATAATACATGTGTCAATGCAAATATTACTTTAATGAATGAAATGGGATTCAGTGTTAAAGAGTATTATGTAAATTATAAAAAAGCTATGGAGGTTGCAACACAGCCTAATAAAGCCTTTGATAAAAATGTGACATTACTAACAAAACCTAAAAAATATGCGAATGAAGATCCTCAAACCTTAACTGATGGTGCTTTAGGAGGTAATAGCTTTTATGCCAATTGGTTAGGTTTTGAAGGGAATAATTTAGAAGTTGTAATAGATTTAGAAGCAAGCGAATCTATCAGTTCTATAACAACTGCATTTTTGCAAGTTTCAAATCACGTAGTATTTTTTCCTAAGAATGTTTCATATTATTATTCAAACGATGCTAAAAATTATGTAAAATTAGGGATAGTAATAAATGACAATCCTTTAACGAAAACAAGCAAAATAAATGATATAAAATACTTCAATATTAGTTTTGCAAAAGTCAATGCTCGCTATATTAAAGTGATTGGAGAAAACATGATTGAACCGCCTTATTGGCATCATGCAGCAGGGACTCCTGCATGGATTTTTGCCGATGAAGTAATAATAAATTAAAAAGAATAAAAAATAAGTAGATGAGAGTGTTTAAATATATTTTTTTTTCATTGTTCCTGATTGTTTTTTCGTGTTCCGCACAAAAGGAAACATATAAGTTAATGACATATAACATTCGATATGATAACCCGAATGATGGGGAAAATCAATGGTCTAAAAGAAAAGAGTTTTTAAGTTCACAAATAGCTTTTTATGAGCCAGATATTTTCGGAATTCAAGAAGGTTTATATCATCAAGTAACGTATTTAGATAGTGTATTTGTAACTTATAATTTTGTTGGTATTGGTAGAGATGATGGTAAGGAAAAAGGTGAGTATAGCGCTATTTTTTATAACTCAAAAAAACTCAAAATAATAAAACAAAACACTTTCTGGTTATCTGAAACACCTCATGAAATTTCAGTTGGTTGGGATGCTTCTATGGAGCGAATTTGTACTTACGCATTGCTTGAAAACAGAAATACAAATCAACAATTTTGGGTATTTAACACACATTTTGATCATATTGGTGAGGAAGCTAGATTGCAAAGCTCTAAACTTATTGTAAGTAAAATTAAAGAACTTAATAAAAATAATCTGCCTACTATTTTAATGGGTGATTTTAATTTAAAACCAACTAGTGAGCCTATAATATTGCTTTCTACTGTTTTTAATGATTCAAAAAAAATAAGTAGTTCAAAACCTTTTGGTCCAACAGGAACTTATAACGGATTTAAATTTTACGAACCTGTAAATGATAGAATTGATTATATTTTTACAAGTAAAAACACCATTGAAGTACAAAAATTTGCTGTTTTAAGCGATTCGAAGGATTGTAAATATCCATCTGATCACTTGCCTGTTTTTGTTAAAGTTGAAATAAAATAAATTTTAATCATGAAAAGAAGAAAATTTTTAGCTCAAAGCTCTTTGTTTACTGCAGGAGTTTTAGCAATGCCTCAAAATATAGTAGCAACAACTCAAGTTAAATTTATAAGTAAACGACCTTCAATAGCTGATAGAAAATTCAGGAGTGTTGAGGTTGAAAAAACAATAAAAAAGGTAAAATCATTTATTAGAGACGAAGAAGTAGCTTGGATGTTTGAAAACTGTTTTCCTAATACATTAGACACTACAATTGATTTTGAAATGATTGATGGAAAACCAGATACATTTGTGATTACAGGTGACATTGATGCTATGTGGTTGCGAGATTCCACGGCACAGGTTTGGCCATATATGCCTCTTATTTCAAAAGATGAAAAGTTGAAATTATTAGTAAAAGGATTGATTAATAGACAAGTAAAATGTGTGTTGTTAGATCCATATGCAAATGCCTTTTATAAAGATAAATCTAAAATTTCACATTGGAAAAGTGATCAGACTCAGATGTTACCGGGAATTCACGAGCGTAAATGGGAAATTGACTCCTTATGTTATGTCGTTCGTTTGGCAAATGAATACTATAAAATCACAAATGATGCATCTGTTTTTGATGAAGACTGGGATAAAGCAATGCGTTTAATTGTAAAAACATTTAAAACTGAGCAGCGAAAAAATAATGAATCAGAATATGTGTTTAGTAGAGAAACAACGTCTGTAATAGATTCTCCGCCATTTAATGGAACAGGAAGACCTGTAAAACAAAACGGGTTGATTTGTTCTATGTTTCGACCTTCTGATGATTCAACGATGTATCCTTATTTAATACCTTCAAATATTTTTGCTGTAGTTTCTTTACATCAATTAGAAAACATATATAGAAATGTGTTGGATAAAAATGAGTTTGCTACCTTGTGTGAAGATATGGCTAATGAGATAGATTCAGCAATTCAAAAACAGGCAGTTTCTGAGCATTTAAGCTTTGGAAAAATATATGCATATGAAGTTGATGGCTTTGGAAATAAATTGTTTATGGATGATGCTAATGTGCCATCGTTAATGTCTTTAGCTTATTTAGGTGTGCACAAATCTACGGATGCATTATATCAAAATACAAGAAGATTTCTATTAAGTGAAAACAATCCTTATTTTTTAAAAGGAAAAGTTGCTGAAGGACAAGGAAGCCCCCATACAGGAAAAAATAAAATTTGGCCTATGGGAATTATTTTAAGAGCAATGACAAGTATTGATGCCGATGAAATAATACAATGCATAAAAATGTTGAAGGCAACTCATGCTGGAACTGGTTTTATGCACGAAGGATTTGATAAAGACAATGCAAAGGATTATGGAAGAGATTGGTTTGCTTGGGCAAATACATTGTTTGGTGAACTAATTGTAAAAATTCATAACGAAAATAAAAACTTATTATCTTTAAATTATTAAATATTTATAAATTTTAATACTTAAAAAAACAAATTACCATGCTTAGAAATTTTTCAACATTTGTATTTTTTGTTATTTTTTTTACAAATTCTAACAATAAAAATAATCAACAAGATTTAAATGGAAGAAATCAGAAAGATTATAAAATTATTGCTTATGTTCATGGATGGCAGGATAATTGGGGAGAAAACAATGAAAAGGCGCGCCAAATAACACATATAAATTATGCTTTTGCGAATATTAAAGATGGTAAAGTTACTGAAGGTAACGAAACTGACGGAGAGACTTTTATGAAGTTAAATAAATTAAAGCAGACTAATAAAGAATTAAAAATCTTAATTTCTGTTGGCGGTTGGAGTTGGTCTAAGAATTTCTCTGATGCTGTGTTAACCGAAAAATCAAGACAAATATTTGCTAATAGCGCCATCAACTTTATGTTAAGGCATAAAATTGATGGTATTGATTTAGATTGGGAATACCCAGGTCAACTAGGAGATAATAACCATTTTAGACCAGACGACAAGGAGCATTTTACAAATATTTTAAAGCTATTAAGAAAGAAACTAGATTCAGTTTCAACCACTAATAAACATTATTTATTGACCATTGCTACGGGTGCCAACCAAAACTATTTGGATTATACCAATATGAAAGAAGCGCATCAATATCTTGATTTTGTAAATATTATGACCTATGATTATGTAACAGGAGGATCAAAGAGAACAGGCCATCATGCCAATCTTTTTATGTCAGAATTTGATAATGATAAGCAACGTAATTCCGCTAAGGCTGTGCAGGAACATATTGAAGCAGGAATTCCAGCACATAAAATTGTGCTTGGGGTACCATTTTATGGTAGATATTGGAAGGGTGCTCAACCAGAGAATAATGGATTATATCAAAATGCCGTGGGTGAAACGGGAGGGTTTAGTTATAGTACTATAGCAGATAGTTTGAGTAATAATGCTTTTGTCTCTTACTGGGATGAAAGCGCAAAAGCACCATACATATGGAGAGAAAAAGACTCGATGTTTATTACTTATGAAAACATGAAATCAATGCAATATAAAGTTGATTTCGTAAAAAATGAAAATCTAGGAGGCATCATGTTTTGGCAGTTTAATGGGGATAATGGGAGCCTTTTAAATACGATATCTGACAATCTAAACAAATAAAAAAAGGAAGCCATTTAGTATGGCTTCCTTTTTTTATAACTTCTTATTCTTTTTCTATATAAATTGCTTTTTCAAAAGCTTTCCAATGCGCATCTGTCATTCTACTAGGAGTAAATAGACATATACCAGTTGCGCCATTACTAATAGATTCATTTATAGCGGCCTCTAGTTCTTCAGGTAATAAACCGTGATTTTCAGGATCAGCTTCGTTAGTTTTATTTTCAGGTTTAGGACAAATAAATAAGCCACTATAAACCGGTTTGCTATTATTAATAGAAGTAACCTCCTCATTAGTAACATCTCCAATCCATTCTGTTCCTTCTAAATAAAAATCGTTATAATTCATTGGGTAAAAGGAATCTATATTCCATTTATTCCATTCTTGTCGAACTAAATTTTTTGCTACGCTGGGTCCTGGAAAAACTGCTGCATTAATCTTTTTGTTTTTTGAATGAACTACATCGGCTAAGCGATTTACAAGATTTGTTATTAAGTCATACCGGAATTGTTTCCATGCGTCTACTTTCGAAGGATCGTCTACTTCTTTTATATTTATTCCAGTTTTTGCTTCAAAGTCGGATACGCATTTATCACAATAACAATAATCAAATTGAGGGAATTCTCTATCCATTACCAAACCGTATTTATCCCAAAGCCCTCTTGCAAGAATGACATCAGGAAATCGAATAAAGTCCAAATGAATGCCATCAACTTCTTCTACTTCGGCAACACGGCTATATAAATCTGCTAAAAAATCATATACTTCTTCCCGATTCGGACAGAGAAATTGGTAATGATCTACATAAGCAGGTTTGTCTTTTGCAGATTCTCCAAGGCCATTAACCGCATACCATTCATGTTTTAAGTTAGGATTGTTATTTTGAACCATGGTAGGAATCCAAGCGTGAAATTCCATTCCAGCATTTTTAACTAGTTCCCCAACCTTTCTATATGTTTCTGGGTTATGACCTGCATTATACATAATGCCATCAATTCCTTTCGTTTTCAAATCTTTAAATTGTTCCTTTAATTCTTGGTCTGTCTTTTGGTTATCATATCCCATCCATGCAAAAACAGGGATTTTTGTTTCTTCAGTACAAGATGAAATAATAAAAAGCAGGATGAATATTGTAAGTAGCTTATTCATAATAAATTAGAAATTATAATACATCAAATATACAAGTTTTAATCTGGTTTTTCTTTTTTTTTAAAATTGTGCTTTTATGAGTAATTCTACTTCCTATAGCGTTTAAAAAATGTTACTGGTCGAAATAGTTTAATGTATTAATTAAAACTTTAGTTAATTTACTGTTAAAATTAACAAATAATTATTAAATTGTTTGGTTAGATTGATTTTAAAATGGCATTTCTCTGTTTTTTGCCCATTTAAAGGTTATATATTCATTTGTCTTTAATTACGCGTTGTATATGTGTAAAAAAGCGTTGTTTATATATTTTATTTTCTAGCCAATATAAAATCAGATAATTTGGTAGCACTTAATCAATTCAAAAATGAATTAAAACTAAAACTAAAACTAAAAAAGAACAATTTTATGGTAAAAACTCAAAACTGTATTAATTCCAACACTCAAGGATTGACATCTTTGAACCAATCAAAACTAATTAACTAACTTCTAAAAATTATGATAAAAAAATTACTAAAATTACTGTGTTTGTTTTGCTTGCTAGGTTTTCAGAACGTACAAGCTCAAACTACAGTAACAGGAACGGTTACCGATGGTAATAGCGGAATCCCTCTAGCTGGGGCAAATATTATTGTAAAAGGAACCTCTAATGGGGTATCTGCAAATTTTGATGGAAACTATTCTATTAATGTTTCAGATCAATCAGCCACCTTGGTGTTTTCTTTTGTTGGATACACAACTAAAGAAATAGTTGTCGATGGAAAAGCAACAATTAATGTGACGTTAGCAGAGGATGCAAGTCAATTAAATGAAGTGGTTGTAACCGCTTTAGGGATTAGAAAAGAAACCAGAGCCTTAGGTTATTCATTAACAGAAGTTAAGGGAGAAGAGATCTCTACAGTAAAAAATGCGAATGCAATTAATTCGTTACAAGGTAAAATAGCAGGTGTTAATATTAGCCAAAATGCGACGGGTGCAGCTGGATCGAGTAGAGTAATAATAAGGGGTAATAGTTCTTTGACAGGAAATAATCAACCCTTATATGTGGTAGATGGAGTACCTATAAGTAATGAAAATAATGGTTCTGCAGGAATGTGGGGTGGTTCAGATGGGGGAGACGGTATTTCAAGTCTTAACGCAGATGATATAGAATCTATAAGTGTTTTAAAAGGGGGTGCTGCATCGGCCTTATACGGATCAAGAGCTTCTGGCGGTGTAATTATTGTAACTACTAAATCTGGTAAGGGTCAAGATGGCTTTGGTGTAGAAATTAGTAGCTCGATTATGTTTGATAATGTAGATACGTCTTTACAGGATTACCAAACAGGATATGGACAAGGTATTCAAGGAAGAAAGCCTGCTAATGTTGATGAAGCTAGAGACAATGGCACATCTTCATGGGGACCTAAATTTGATGGATCAAGTATTGTTCAATGGGATGGTGTTTCAAGGCCATACTCTTATGTTGGTAATAATTTAGATCATTTTTACGAAACAGGAACAACGTTAATTAACACGCTTGCTTTAACAAGTGGAAGCGATAAAATGAGCTATAGATTTTCAGCGTCCGATTTATCAAATGAAGATATTATGCCAAATGCGGGGTTGAATAGAAAAACATTCTCTTTAAATTCAAGTGCTGTTTTGGCCGATAAATTAACTACTACAGTTAATGCAAAATACACTATTGAAAATGTTCAAAATAGACCTAGACTGTCTGATGCTCCAGGAAATGCAAATTATACAGTTGCTCTCTTACCTGGAAATGTAGATGTACGGTTTATGAATCCAGGAGCTAATGAGGATGGAACAGAACGTACTTATTCAACCGATCCATATTCTCAAAACCCGTACTTTGCAGCGTATAATTTCAGAAATGAAGATACTAAAAACAGGATTATCGCTAATTCTACTTTAAGGTATGATATTACTGATTGGTTATATACTACTGTTAGAGGTGGTGTAGATCATTATACTGTAAGAAGAACTTCTGTTGAGCCTTATGGGACAGCATATAAAAAAGCAGGAGGGATAAATGAAAATGAAATACGGTACACTCAAATTGATGCAGATTTTATAATAGGTGCAGAAAAAGACATTACAGATAAGCTGTCAACAGTTGCTTTTTTTGGAGCAAACAGTAATAGTATAAAAACTGAGCAACTTGATTTAGGCGGAAATGATTTTATTGTTCCTGGTTTAGAGGATATTAGTAATACATTAACGCAAAGTAGAGGGCGTAGTTTTAGTCAAAGAAAAATTGGTTCATTATATGGTTCTATAGAACTTGCTTATGATAAATGGGCATATATAACCTTTACAGGACGAAATGACTGGTTTTCTACACTTTCTGCTCCTGGTAAAACAACACCTAATGATGGTTTCTACCCCTCAATTAATACAAGTGTAATTCTTTCAGAAGTTCTTGAAATGCCAAGTTTTGTAAACTTTCTAAAAGTAAGAGGAGGTTACTCTGAAGTAGCCGGTGGCGCTCAAAACCCTTATGATTTGTCTTTAACATACCAGATTTTTGGTAACCCAGTTAATGGTCAACCGTTAGGTAGTGTTAATGGTGGTACGGTTCCAAACTCTAATCTAGTACCTTATCACAAAGAAGAAACAGAGATAGGTCTTGATGCTCGATTATTCAATAATAGATTATCTCTTGATTTGGCTTATTATACTAATACAACTACAAACGATATTGTTGATGTATCGACATCAGTTTTTTCGGGTTATGGTGGAGCGAAAGCTAATTTAGGAGAAATTGAAAATAAAGGGTTCGAATTTTTATTAGGATTTAAACCTATTAGTACAGAAAATTTCAAGTGGTCTGCTAGTTTTAACGGAGCTCATAATTCTGGAAAAATATTAGCAACAAATGAAACAAATTCTGATGTGAATTTGGATGAACCACGTTCTCAAAATGTGCGTATCACACATATAGTAGGTGAAGCTTATGGAACAATTGTTGGAGTCTCTTATGAGAGAGATGATAGTGGTAATATTGTTTATGAAATTGATGGCGATGGTGTCCCTTTAGCTGTACGAGGAGCTCGTAAAATTTTAGGAGAAGGAGTGCCTCCGCTAACTTTAGGTTTTAGTAATACATTTAAATATAAAGATTGGAGTTTAAGTTTTTTAATTGATGGTAAATTTGGCGGTCAAGTTTTCTCAGGAACTAATACCGGGTTATATGGTAATGGATTGCATAAAGCAACACTTGAAGGAAGAGAAAATGGCTTATCTGTTACAGGAATAGATGTAGCAACAGGAACTTCATTTACAACCACTGTGGCTCCAGAAGATTTAGCAACTTACTATGGTAGAATTAGTGGAATTGCTGAAGAGTTTGTTGAAGATGCCGATTATATTAAATTTAGACAATTAAGCATAGGATATTCATTGCCAGAAAGATTTTTAAAAAATATCTTTATTAAGGATGCTAATATTTCTTTTATTGCTTCTAACTTATTTTATTTAAAAAGAAGCGTAGATAATATTGATCCAGAAAGTGGTTATAATGTTGGAAACTCACAAGGACTTGAATATTTTGGAGTTCCTTCTACTAGAAGTTACGGATTTAATTTAAATGTTAAGTTTTAAAAAAAAAAAAATCATGAGAAAATTAATTTATATTGCATTTATAGCACTCTTTTTAGGAGGCTGTGATGAAGGCTTTGAGGAGTTAAATGTGAATCCTACAAAACCAGTACAAGTTAGTGTTGCAAACAAACTAACTGCGGCTCAAAAATTCATGTCAAGTGAACGCTATGATAATTGGAGAGCTAACCTAATATACCAGTCTACAATGATGCAACATATCGCAACTACAGCTGGGTATTGGAGTGGAGACAAATACACAATGAATAGAGGTTATTCGTCGTCTTTAATTGATAGATATTATAGCAATGTGATTAAATCTGTAGAAGATATGCGAGTGCAACTTGATGCAGAAGAGGCGCCAGAAGAAATGAAGGCTATTACTAGAATTATGCGTGTGTATGCATATTCCAGACTAACAGATTTATATGGAGATATTCCTTACTCTGAGGCGGGGCAAGCTTATATTTCTGGAATTTTGAAACCTAAATACGACGCTCAAAGCGAGATTTATCCAGATTTGTTAAAGGAATTAGAAGAGTCGGCTGCAGCGTTAAGTTCAGGTATATCAGGTTTTGGTGCTGCTGATGTCATTTATCAAGGTGATCAAGCAAAATGGAAACGTTTAGCTAATTCATTGATGTTAAGACTAGGGTTCAGGTTAATTAAAGTTGACGCAGCTGCTTCTCAGGCTTGGGTGACTAAAGCTATTTCAGGAGGTGTTATGACTTCCAATGATGATATATTCTTTTTTCCTCATGATGCTACAAACAACAGAAACGGTAACAGTGAAGCCTTTGACGCTGATGGAAATCAACGATTAAGCGAAACATTTGTTGATTGGTTACAAGCATCAGGAGATCCTAGATTACCAGTACTTGCAAGAAGAAGGAGTGATGGGAGTACAACTCTAATAGATTTAAAAGGATTACCAAATGGGTTAGATTCTAACACACTTGAAGGAGCTACTGGGGAAGCTAGTACATCTGCTTTTGCAGAACCAAACATTGCTAATATAGGGCAAATGAATGCGCCTATGTTATTTCAAAGCTATGCAGAAGTTGAATTATTGTTAGCTGAAGCTAATGTACGTTGGAATATTGGCGGAGCTGCAGCAGCACATTATAACGCTGGTGTAACCGCAGCTATGAAAATGTTAGCTATGTATGGAGATGGAGCTGTTATAAGTGACGGCGATATTACAGATTATTTGGACAATAACCCATACAATGCTGGGAATGCTTTAGAGCAAATTAACAATCAATATTGGGCAGCAACCTTTTTAAATGAATATGAAAGCTTTTCAAATTGGAGAAGAACAGGATTTCCTGTTTTAGTACCAGTTAATTATCCTGGGAATGAAACCAATGGAACCATACCAAGACGTTTAACATATTCTGAAAGTGAACAAAGTAATAATGCTGATAATTATTCAGCAGCAATTACAGCACAAGGACCAGATGAGCTTACTACAAGAGTTTGGTGGGATAAACAATAGTGTTTTTTTTTGTTAATATTGAATTATTTAATTTGATAGGATTTTAAATTTTAAATACTGTAAGGAAACCATTTCCTTACAGTATTTTTGTTTTTATTAAACATTTGATTATGACAAAAAGGGTTTTAAAAATTATGTTTTTGTTTGTTGTTGCATCATTAACAATTGGCTTTGTTTTATTCGATAATTCTAATACAAAACAGAAAGGTAGTGGTGATTTGATGCCTTCTCAGACACCCATGTTTGAATTAATTTCTTCTAAGGAATCTGGTATTTATTTTAATAACGAGATTAAAGACGATAAAGAAAAAAATATTTTGCTCTATGCTAACTTTTATGGAGGTGCAGGTGTTGGAGTAGGAGACTTTAATAATGATGGTTTAGAAGATGTTTATTTCGCGGGGAACTTAGTTGATGATGAATTATATTTGAATCTTGGAGATTTTAAGTTTGAAAATAGGACTAAATCTTCAGGAATTATAAATGATGGCAGCTGGTCTACAGGAGTTACTGTTGCCGATATAAATAATGATGGTTTATTAGATATTTATGTAACCAAAGAGTTATATGACCATAAACCTAATTTGCGTAAAAACAAATTATATATCAATCAGGGGAATGCTAAGTTTTTAGAAAGAGGTGAACAGTATGGAGTTGCTGATTCAGAAAGATCTAGGCATGCTACGTTTTTTGATTACGATAAAGATGGGTTTTTAGATTTATTTGTTTTGAATCAGCCACCAAATCCTGGAAGTTATTCTGAGTTTTTTGGAACACAATTGCTACAACCAAAATATACATCAAGGCTTTATAAAAATATAAATGGGAAATATTTTAAGGATGTAACTTCGGCATCTGGTTTACTAAAGGCGGGTTTTCCTAATGGTGTTTCTACTAGCGATTTGAATAATGATGGTTATGTTGATATATATGTAGCTAATGATTTTTATGTACCAGACTTCATGTATATCAATAATGGTGATGGAACATTTACAAACAGTATTGATAATGCTTTAAACCACATGTCTTATTATAGTATGGGAGTTGATGTTGCCGATATTAATGATGATGGTTTTTTAGATCTATTTGTTGTAGATATGGTAGCAGAAGATAATTTCAGGCTTAAATCTAATATGAGCGGTATGAATCCAAAATCTTTTTGGAACGTTGTTAGTAATGGCGGACATTATCAGTATATGTTTAATAGTTTTCAGTTAAATAATGGGAATCAAACTTTTAGCGAAATTGCACAGTTAACAAATACAGCAGCGACTGATTGGAGTTGGTCTCCGTTGATAGCGGATTTTGATAATGATGGAAAGAAGGATATTTATGTAACGAATGGTCTTTTAAGAGATATTAGAAATACCGATGCTTCAAAAGCTGTTGGAGATTTTGTAATTGAAAGTGCTAATACCTGGATAAAAGATAATCCTAATGGAGGAGAAGTATCAATTTGGGATATTTTGGATTTAGACAAGACTTTAGCTATACTTCCTTCAGCACCGATATCAAATTATATGTACCAAAATAATGGAAATTTAGATTTTGGAAAAGTAGCAGAGAGTTGGGGCTTAGACCAAAAATCATTTTCAAATGGAGCTGCTTACGCTGATTTTGATAATGATGGAGATCTGGATATAATAGTCAATAATATTAATTCTGAAGCTTTTGTATATAAAAATAATAGTATCAATAATTACTTAAGAATTCAATTGAAAAGTAAAAATAACAAACCTACATTTGGTAGTAAAGTTGTTATTAAAACAAATATTAATCAGCAAACTTTTGAAACTACTAATGTGCGAGGCATTTATTCTACCAGCGAAAATGTAGTACATTTTGGAGTAGGTTCATTAGAAGAGATAAATGAAGTTATTATACACTGGCCAAATAAGACAATGTCAGTGCTAAAAAATGTCAAATCAAATCAGACGTTAGTAGTATATCTTGAAAGCGGACAAAACATAAAGTTAGAAGAGAATAATAAATTATCACAAATTTTTAGAGATATATCAGCTGAGGGTAAAATTAAATATTTGCATAAAGAGAATAATTTTGATGATTTTGAGTATCAACTGTTATTGCCTCATAAAATGTCACAGTTTGGACCTTCGTTAGCCATAGGTGATGTAAATGGCGATGGGCGAAAAGACGTGTTTGTTGGTGGAGCAGTTGGGTACCCCGGGCAATTATTTATTCAGACTTTAACTGGAGAATTTAAACCAGTTTCAAATAAAGCTTTTGATTTTGATAAGGCAATGGAAGATTTGGATGCAATTTTATTTGATGTAGACAGTGATGGAGATAATGATTTATTCGTGGTTAGTGGAGGTAATGAATATAAAAAGGGAGATGAAAATTATAGAGATAGGTTGTATTTGAATGATGGATTAGGAAACTTTTCAAATTCTAAAAAATCTCTTAAAACTGATAGTTTTAGTGGTAGCGTAGCTGTCCCAGCAGATTTTGATAACGATGGTGATTTAGATGTTTTTGTGGGAGGAAGACATCTGCCACACGAATATCCTCTACCTGCCGATAGTAAGTTGTTGGAGAATATTAATGGTGTACTGGTTGATGTAACTCAAGCAAAAGCGGTCGATTTAAATAAAATAGGTATGGTTACAGATGCCATTTGGACTGATTATGATAACGACAAAGATTTGGACTTAATGCTTGTTGGTGAATGGATGCCCATTGTTGTTTTTGAAAATGTAAATGGGACATTTTTAAAACAATCGCTACCTAGTCTCAAAAATACAGAAGGATGGTGGTTTAGTATTGAACAGGGTGATTTTGACCATGATGGTGATATGGATTATATTGCAGGGAACTTAGGATTAAATTATAAGTATAAAACTTCAGTCGAAAATCCTTTTGATGTGTATTATAAGGATTTTGATGGTAATGGAAGTAATGATGTGGTTTTAGGCTATTATAACTATGGCAAGCATTATCCTTTAAGAGGGTTTTCTTGTTCTTC
The DNA here is from genome assembly GCA_051275695.1 of Mariniflexile sp. Classification (GTDB taxonomy): domain Bacteria; phylum Bacteroidota; class Bacteroidia; order Flavobacteriales; family Flavobacteriaceae; genus Mariniflexile. The sequence continues at coordinate 3,899 of JBNMNO010000002.1, read as the reverse complement.
ACAACAAATACCAAGCTTAAAAAAGGATTTTAAAAAGTATGATATTTTTGCTAGTTTAGAAATCAAAGATATTTATGGGAAAGATAATTTGGATGAAGCTAACCATTATTACGCAAATACCTTTGCAACATCTTTTATTGAAAACCTGGGGAATAAGGAGTTTAAAATATCAAAACTACCTATTAATGCACAATTTTCTAATGTGAATGATATGGTAGTTGAAGACTTTAATTCAGATGGAAATTTAGATGTTTTATTGGTAGGAAACTTATTTGTGTCCGAAATAGAAACTACACGGAATGACGCAGGAACAGGTTTGGTGCTTCTGGGTGATGGAAAAAATAAGTTTAGACCATTGAATTATTTTGAAAGCGGCTTTTTTTGTAAGAATGATGCAAAAAAAGTTAAACTCTTGAATGATGGTAGCCAAAAATTACTTTTTGTAGCAAATAATAATAATGTATTACAGGTTTTTAAAGTTACTGAATAGATGAGTGCAGAATGGGTTAAAGAATATTTCAATCAAAATTAATATACATATCAAATCTTTTTTTAATTTATTTGATTCACGGGGTTTTTACATTTATATTTTAATAATGTTTCCTTAGTCTTCATTCCTTTGTTGCTAGTCGAAATAATTTATTTTTAATCTGTTTTTTTCTTTATTTAATGATAAATTAAAATAGAGTAAGTTGTTTTAATTTTATTTCATATAAAGTTGAGTTAGGAGTTTGTTTTAAAGAAGAGCTGGATAGTCCAGTTCTTCTATTTTTTTATACAAACCACGGTTTTATAAATTAAATAATAGACTCTTGTGCTACTCTGTTTTTTTTGTAACATAAAGACATATAATTTTGTTTTTATAAATTAGTATATTTATATAAGCCATGATGGACTATAGCTTGTAGTATGGCTTTAAAATAGATCTTAAATTGTTTTTGGTGTAATTATACTGGTTCTTTCTCATAATTTATTTTCTCTTAATATAATTTGTAATAATATGCAGTCACTACTGTTAAAGATTGCTATTTTTTGTATAAAGCTTAATTACAATACTAACAACATTGAAATAATGTGCCAACTACTTTTTAAAACGTGCTTGTAATTTTTTTTACAGGTACTAATCTATTTTTCAATTTAATAAATTTTGTACTTGAAGAAATAAGAAAGAAAACGAAAGGATTTAAATCTTTTTCCGATTAGTATTATGAAAGCTATTTTTTTGTGCCAATTAGAATCTTTTGGTAAAGATTCGGCTAATGCAAAAACTAGTTTTCACAAAATAAGATTAAAATAAGGTTCATTATTCGAAAATCATCATTCATTAAATTAGAAATTAATACCTTTCCTTTTTTATTTGATTTCAAATTATTTGAGTGAGTTAATCAATACATTAAAATGAACTAAAAAGGCAAAAAAAAGGTTTTTTTAATAGAATACCCGCCGTTATAAACACATATTATATTTATGCAAATGAAAAAACTTAGTCTATTACTTGCCTTATTAGTATTCACAATAGGTAACTCTCAAATTTTAGAACCAGTTAAATGGTCTACATCAGTAGAAAAAATTTCAGATTCAGAATACAACTTAATTATAAAGGCTGAAATAGAAAATGATTGGCATGTATATTCCCAATATACAGATGAAGGAGGATCGCTACCCATCGTTATTGAAAAAGCGAAAGCGACTAGTGAATATGAATTAATTGGAAAAGCTGTAGAAAGCGACACGATTAAAAAGTTTAACGACATTTTTGAAGTTTACGAAACTTTTTTTAGCCATAGAGCCACTTTAAAGCAACGTATAAAATTAAGTGACGCCAATATTTCTGAAGTTACTTTAAATTTAACAGGGCAAGTTTGTAAAGATGTTTGTTTACAGATAGATGAAGATTTTACATTTTCTTTAAAAAATGTTCTAAAAAAAGAAGAAAAAACAGGGGGTAGTGTCATAGATAATTCTAAAAATGATTCTAGTTCCAATTCTAAAAAAGGTCTTTGGGGCATATTCTTTATAGCGTTCTTTTCTGGTTTTGCAGCGTTGTTAACACCATGTGTATTCCCAATGATACCAATGACTGTAAGCTTTTTTACTAAACAAAGTAAAAACAAAGCTTCAGGTATTCGAAATGCTATTATTTATGGATTATCAATCATTGTAATTTATGTGTTATTAGGTATTCTGGTAAGTTTAATATTTGGACCCGATGCTTTAAACGCATTATCAACTAATGTGTGGTTTAACATAGGCTTTTTCTTGTTATTATTAATATTTGCTGCGTCATTTTTAGGGGCTTTCGAAATTATGTTACCTAATTCTTGGGCAAACAAAGTAGATAAACAAGCAGATAGAGGTGGGTTAATTGGTATTTTCTTTATGGCCTTGGCACTAGCCATCGTGTCTTTCTCGTGCACAGGGCCTATCGTTGGGACTTTATTAGTACAAGCGGCAGCAGGAGGCAGTCAAGTAGGACCGGTTGTGGGTATGTTAGGTTTTTCACTAGCTATTGCGTTACCATTTGCTTTGTTTGCAGCATTTCCTGGATGGTTAAATTCACTGCCAAAATCTGGAGGCTGGTTAAATACCGTAAAAGTAGTATTGGGCTTTTTAGAATTAGCCTTAGCCTTTAAGTTTTTATCGAATGCTGATTTGGTTTTAGATTTACATTTATTTGAGCGCGAAGTCTTTATAGCTATTTGGATTGCTGTATTTGGCGCCTTAGCATTTTACCTATTTGGAAAAATTCAATTGCCTCATGATTCACCATTAACGCATATTTCTGTGGGGCGTTTAGGTTTAGGTTTGTTGGTGTTATCGTTCACTATATACATGATTCCTGGTCTATGGGGTGCACCATTAAATTTAATTAGCGCATTCCCACCACCACAACATTATAGTGAATCTCCTTATGGAGTTGGTTTTTCAAAAATTGGAGAAAGTAATTCAAGTCAAACCGAAGTTCCTGAGGGATCTCATTTAATGCCCCCACATGATATTATTGCATTTAATGATTACGATAAAGGTTTGGCCTATGCCAAAAAAGTTGGAAAGCCTGTTTTGATTGATTTTACTGGAAAGGCATGTGTGAATTGCAGAAAAATGGAACAAATGGTTTGGGTAAAACCAAAGGTTTTAGAAAAGCTAAAGAACGATGTGGTGCTTATTTCGTTGTATGTTGATGATAAACGAGAATTAGAGGCAAGCGATATTGTTGATTCTAAATTAAAACCTGGAAAGAAACTAAAATACATTGGCCAGAAATGGAGTGAACTACAAACAATTAGGTACAAGGCCAATACACAGCCTATGTATGTGTTAATGGATCATAATGAAGACAATTTAATAGAGCCAGTGGCTTATACCCCAGATGTTGACGCTTATAATGCTTGGTTGGAAAAAGGAATTTCAAATTTCAAGAAATAGATTGAGGTATTTTTGAAACAATCATAGAAAATTTTAGTATTCAGAAATTATGGTTAAATCCAAAATAAATGATATTATAACAAACTCAAAACCAATGAATTTAGAAACATATTTTAAACCTTTTCGAGAAAATATTATCGGTGTTAATCAAGAATTTCAATCTCCTTACGGAAAAAAGAAAATAATCTATGCTGATTGGACCGCAAGTGGTAGATTATATGGGCCTATTGAAGAAAAATTACGTAATGAGATTGGTCCTTTTGTAGCTAATACGCATACCGAAACATCTATTACAGGTTCCGCAATGACTTTGGCGTATCATGAAGCCAGAAACATTATAAAAAGGCACGTAAACGCTTCAAAAAATGATGTTTTAATAACAGTTGGTACTGGAATGACGGGTGCTATTAATAAATTTCAACGCATTTTAGGTTTAAAGGTTTCAGAAAATTTAAAAGATCATACGCAAATAC
>JBNMNO010000001.1:0-111954 GCA_051275695.1 Mariniflexile sp. | reverse complement strand
AGCAAGTACTTTTCTTCCATTAGCAGAAGCCATTCTTTCTCTAAAACCGTGTTTGTTTCTTCTCTTTCTTTTTGATGGCTGAAATGTTCTTTTGCTCATTATATTATATCTTTAAAATCTGAATTGTACTTACCTGTTAATTATTTTGGCCTTCTCCAAAACTGAGCGCAAATATACAAAGAGTTTTTACTTAGGCAACTGTTATTTTAAAAATATTTCAATTATTTTTTAACCTATAAAAATCGACCTCGAACCTTTATTTATTTGGTAAAACCACTACTTTTTTTGTTATATATCTTTAAGTCAATTTTGATAAAAATTTAGTTTCTTTGCATTCTATATTAATAGTAACACACTACTAAACGTGTAACAACATTCTAAACGTAACATAATGTACAATAAAATTATAAAATTAATTATAACAACAGGTATTATTGCTTTCGCTATTTATCAGTTTACTGAAGGCAATATAGGGAACGGTATCATGTTTATACTATTATCTCTAATATTTGTATTCCTTTATTTTAAAAACGAATTCATATTATTAGCCTTCCTAAGATTACGTAAACAAGACTTCGAAGGTGCAAAAAAATGGTTAGATAAAATTAAAAATCCTGAATCGGCATTAGTTAAAAAACAACAAGGTTATTATAACTATTTACATGGTTTGATGGTTTCTCAATCCAACATGAATGAAGCTGAAAAATATTTTAAGAAAGCAGTGACTTTAGGATTATCTATGGATCATGATTTGGCGATGGCTAAATTAAATTTATCAGGAATCGCTTTTTCAAAACGCAGAAAATTAGAAGCCGAAAAACTACTTTCTGAAGCTCAGAAATTAGATAAACAAGGCATGCTTGCAGACCAAATTAAAATGATGAAGGAAAACATGAAACGTTCCCAAATGCCTAATCAACATTTTGGCTCTGGGGGTTCTATAAGACAACAAAAGAGAAGAGGTTAGTTTTCAATAATTACTGCACACTATCATAATAGCCTTTTTCAGGAATATCGATGGTATAGGCTTTTTTAGTCTTATTATTAAGCTTTGGCTCTCTTAACCAAGGATTATGTATTTTTAATATTTTATAATTAATACCAAATTTTTCAGCAAATTTTGTAAAATCGGTTATTGTTGAATCAACATTAACTTGATAAGTTGGTATATTGTTGTATAAATCTTTTTCTCTGAAATTAAATCCATAATTAGTTGGGTTTTTTAAAATCTCTTTTAAAGCAACAATTCTAAATACATAACGCCCGGTCTCCTCTCCTAATAACAAATCGTAATAATTTTTAACATTTTGCTCCTTTAAGTACCTTGAGATTCCTGCGTTACCAGCATTGTAGGCAGCAGCAGCCAGAGTCCATGACCCTAATTCCTTTTTAGAGCGTAGTAAATATTCGCAAGCTACTTCGGTCGATTTTTCTAAATGGTAGCGTTCATCAACATTATCGTTAACCTCTAAACCATTTTCTCTACCTGTAGCTGGCATAATTTGCCAAACTCCACGCGCTCCAGCTGAAGAAACCGCATTCGTTAAACCACTTTCTATAACTGCTAAATATTTAAAATCGTCTGGAATACCATGTTTTGCCAAAATTGGTTCTATAATAGGAAAATACTTTTTTGCACGTTTAAACATTAATAAACCGTTAGATTGCCAATACGTATTAACCAATAATTCTTTATCCATGCGCTCTAATATATCCGGACTTTTAAGAGGCATAGGTTCGCCAGCAAAATCCAAATTATCTGGCACTTGAATCGCATAAACATTGTAATCGTTTATAAGTTTCTTCTCAAAATTCTCATCGGTAGGGGCGTCTTGAAGGGCGTAAATAAATAACGCACATAAACTTAATAATCCCACCAACGCCAACAATTTCTGTATAATCTTCATTTTTAATAAGTTTTTATTAAAGGTAAAAATTTTGTTTAGTCTTCTAAAATAATACGAGGTAAATTTTCATTAAACCATTTATATTTACTTATAATCATAATATGTGTGCCACCTTTTATAGCAATACAATTGGCTATGTTTTTTATAGGGAATACGGCATCATTATCGCCATGAATATGTATAATATCAGGTTGGTGATTATCTTGATTCCAACAAACCATTTGCTCAATAGCCCAACTTAAATATTTACTATCATGTATCGACAAATATTTCTTATATAACTCCAATCGCTTTTCTATATTATTACCAAACGCATATTTTGCAAAAAAATCTATATTACTTACTAATTGTAATGGTAGCAATTTATATGCCATAGTAGATTTAGCTAATAACATTTTTTTTGGTAACTCATACATCGACTTTACACTTGAAATTATAATAAGTTTTCTAGCAGGCACTAATTTATTCATTTCTTGCGCTAAAACACCTCCAAACGACACGCCTATTAATACAATATTATTGTGCTTAATGTTTGTATTCATCCTTAAAGCATATGCCCTTATAGACTCATTTTCAATGGGCAATACCCACTCTAAATAATGAATTTCAAATTGATTTTCTGGTAGTTCTATATACTCAAAAATTTTTGGACTTGCCGCCATTCCTGGCATCAAGTAAACATGAATTATTTCTTTACCCATTTATTTTAAAATAAAAACAAAAACCAACCTCATAATTCTAATAGTTTATTTTATAAGGGATTAACATCTTTTTTACTTTTTATTAACGATTATTTTACTTAATTTTGCAAAACAAAGTTATAAAATAGTACTCACTATTTTAAGTTTCCTAAGAATTAAAAAAAACACTCACCATGATTGATGTTGCCGAATTAGTAGATAACGATTTTTTACGCCAGTTTGAACTGAAAATGGATAACCATTTAGCTAAAATTGAATATTCTTTACAAGAGCGAAAGATATTTTTAACGAAGCTTATTATACCAGGTGAAATTGACAATGAAGAATTTAGCAACGAGTTTTTAATTGCTGTTTTCGCGCAAATCGAAGAACGTAATTTAAGCGTTGTACCCACAAGTCCTGAAATTGCAAAGTTTGTAAGAAGCAACCGAAAATATAAGCGTATGCTTCCTGTTGGCTTAAGACTGTGATACTTGGTTTAGTTGAAACTAAAAAAAATCCGAAGTTTATTTATAAGCTTCGGATTTTTTTTCTATAGAGCAAACTCTTTAACAAAATCAAATCGCACTAAACCATCATCATCAATTTTATTAAGTTTTACTTCGTGCAATGTATTTACTAATTCAGGGTTCCAAGGGGTTTTCACCTTAACGTAATTTTCAGTAAAACCGTTAATATAGCCTTCTTTATTTTCCCCTTCAAACAACACCGTTCTATAACTTCCAATCTGACTTTCATAAAAAGCACGTCGTTTCTTTACAGATAAACCTCGTAGCATTTTACTTCGCTTATTTCTAATATTCATAGCAACCACACCTTCCATTTCTGCTGCTTCGGTATTATCGCGTTCAGAATAGGAAAACACATGTAAATACGAGATATCTAATTCATTTAAAAAATTATAAGTCTCTAGAAAATGGGTGTCTGTTTCCCCCGGAAATCCAACAATAACATCAACACCTATACAGGCATAAGGCATGACTTCTTTTATTTTTAAAACTCTATCCACGTACAATTCCCGTGTATAGCGGCGTTTCATTAATTTAAGAATCTCGTTACTTCCTGATTGCAATGGGATATGAAAATGAGGCACAAATATTCTAGATTTAGAAACTAAATCAATGGTTTCATTTTTTAAAAGATTGGGTTCAATAGACGAAATTCGTAAACGCTCGATACCTTCTACTTTATCCAATTCGGTAACTAAATCCAAAAAGGTATGTTCGTGTTTTTTGTTTCCAAATTCACCTTTTCCATAATCGCCAATATTCACTCCGGTTAAAACAATTTCTTTAATGTTTTGAGCTGAAATTTCTTTAGCATTTTGCAACACATTTTGCATAGTATCACTTCGGGAAATGCCTCGTGCCAAGGGAATTGTACAATAAGTACATTTATAATCGCACCCATCCTGCACTTTTAAAAAAGCACGTGTTCTATCACCTATTGAAAAACTTCCAACATAAAAATCGGCATCTTCAATCTCGCAAGAATGAATTTCACCAAAATCATTTTTAGAAAGGTCGTTTAAATAATCAGTTATTTTAAATTTTTCGGTAGCACCTAAAACCAAATCAACGCCGTCAACATCTGCCAATTCCTGTGGTTTTAATTGTGCATAGCAACCTACTGCAGCAACAAAAGCTTTAGGGTTCGCTTTTTGTGCTTGTTTTACAATCCTTTTAAAACGCTTATCTGCATTTTCGGTAACCGAACAGGTGTTTATAACATAAATATCTGCATTTTCAGAAAAATCAACACGGTCAAACCCTTCATCAGTAAAACTTCTTGCAATAGTAGAAGTTTCAGAAAAATTAAGTTTACAACCTAAAGTGTAAAAAGCGACTTTTTTTCGAGTATTCATTTCATTTGTTAAAACGTGCAAATTTAATAAAAAAAAGAGCGTTTCAAAGCGAAACACTCTTCAATAAAAAACCAAAACCATTTATTGATACATTTGGGAGACTGAATTGTTAATAATAGCCATCTAATTATAGTTATGACACACATTTTAAAAAAGTCACCTATTTAATTTTTTAAATAGGTGAATAATTAGAAAAAGATAATAAAACCTCTATTTTTGAATTACTTTAAGTCCTATAAATGCAGCTAAAAAAACATTACCATATTTTAAATTCATTGAAATATTTCATTCTATTAATAATTATCAATTTAGCTCTTTCCTGCAATAAGAAAAGAGTAAAAATTGACGACGCTGTTGTTTTTCGATATAATGAACACAAAAATATTGGGTCACTAGATCCCGCCTTTTCCAAAGATATAGCCGATATATGGGCCACCAATCAATTATTTAACGGATTGGTACAAATGGATTCGAATTTAAACATTCATCCTTGTATTTCAAAATACTGGACACTATCTGAAGATGCTCTTACCTACTCTTTTTCGTTACGAAACGATGTGTATTTCCATAGAAGTTCATTGTTTGGAAAAGATTCAACCAGGGTTGTAAATGCTCAAGATTTTGAATATAGTTTAAACCGTTTGTTGGACAAACAATTAGCTTCGCCAGGCAGTTGGGTATTAAGTAAAGTAGAAAATTTTAAAGCTTTAAATGACACCCTTTTTCAAGTTAAATTAAAGCAGCCATTTCCTGCTTTTTTAGGATTATTAACCATGAAATATTGCTCGGTGGTTCCTAAAGAAGTTGTGGAGCATTATGGCAGTGATTTTCGTTCGCACCCAATAGGTACAGGTCCATTTAAATTCAAACGTTGGGAAGAAAACATAAAATTAGTGTTTAGAAAAAATGCTCGTTATTTTGAAAAAGATGAAAAGGACCAATCTCTACCTTATCTTGAAGCTGTTGCTATTACGTTTTTACCCGATAAACAAAGTGAGTTTTTACAGTTTGCACAAGGAAACATTGATTTTGTTTCAGGTCTAGATGCTTCTTATAAAGATGAAATTTTAACAGCTAATGGCGAACTTAGACCTACCTATTCAAAGGATGTAAACATGATTCGTGGCCCATATTTAAACACCGAATATCTGGCGTTTTATATGGATACGGAAGTTCCGGAAATACAATCAGAACTCATCAGAAAAGCTATTAATTATGGTTTTGATAGAAAAAAAATGATGATATATTTACGAAATGGTGTTGGTATTCCTGCTCAAGGGGGCTTTATCCCAAAGGGCTTACCAGGTTATAATGAATCGATTGGGTTTACATTTCAACCAGTAAAAGCGAAACAACTTATTGATCAATTTAAAACAGAAACGGGCAACAAAAAACCTGAAATATATATTACCACCACCAGTAATTATTTAAGTTTTTGCGAATATATACAACGTGAACTTCAAAAAATTGGACTCATAGTAAATGTGGACGTGATTCCTGCAGCGACCTTAAAAGAGGCAAAAGCCAATGGAAAACTTGACATATTTAGAGCAAGTTGGGTGGCAGATTATCCCGATGCAGAAAATTATTTATCATTATATTACAGTAAAAACTTTGCTCCAAACGGGCCAAATTACACCCATTTTAAAAGTGATTTATTTGACCTTTGGTATGAAAGAGCGTTTTCTGAAACCAATACCTCTAGAAGAGAGCAGCTTTATACCAAAATGGATTCTTTAGTAATGCAAGAAGCTCCGGTAGTACCCTTGTTTTATGATGAAGTGGTGCGCTTTACAAGAAAAAATGTGAAAGGTTTAGGAATAAATCCTATTAATTTATTGGAATTAAAAAAGGTAAAGAAGCATTAATTTAAAGTAAAATAATACACATCATCACCCCCTTTTCCTCCTGATCGCTTTGATGAAAAATAGCCGGTTTTATTTTCCTTATCAATAATAAAACTAAAATCATCCTCTTTACTGTTTATTGGTTCAGGTAAAAGTTCTGCTTTATTAAAAGTACCATTAGCATTTATTTTGCTTTTATAAATATCAAAATCACCAAAACCATTGATTCTGTTTGAAGCAAAATACAAGGTGGTATCGGCACTAATAAAAGGGAACATTTCTTTACTATAAGAATTAACCTTAGAACCCAAATTAATGGGCTCGCTAAAAGTATTTTCTCTTAAAATATTTACTTTAAATAGATCTGAAGGACCTTTAGCCATTTGTTTCCCAGTACGTATATTCGCCACAAAATAAAGCGTTTTTCCATCCGGACTTATGGCAGGATGCCCATAGGAATAAATGGGCTTACAAAATTGAAGCACCTTAAAATTTGTCCACCCAACTCCATTAACATACTCCCCCATTTCAAGATGAAAATTAGATTCCTTATAATTGCCTTTAGGCTTAATTTTTCGATTGGAATAAGTGGTTGCTATATATAAATGTTTTCCATTAGGAGAATAACATGCACTGGTAATATGGGTAATTCCTTCTTTACCATCAATTTGCAAAGCATTTACATCTATTATATTCCCTTTTTCTGATGTCTTTCCAGAATAAAGGGTAAGAATACCTTCTTCAGCCGAAGATATTTTAATTGCCCCACTTTTATTCAATAAATAAGATGTAAATAACACCTCATCACCTTCTTTATAAGACAACCCAAAATGAGGGTTTTCATTATTAAAACCAATATTTATAACTTGATAGCTTTCGTTTTGAGAGAACCCCAAAAAAGATATCAAAAAAATTAATAAAAAGAGATACCTAAACATAAAAAACAAATAATTCTAGTTAAATATAACAATTTGTTTTAAATATATTGATCCTGAATGCTCTACAATTTTAAAAAAACAAAATTATTCGCGTCTATATTTTTTAGTTTCTTCAAAAACGTGTTCTAAAATAGCTTTATCTTCTTTGGTAAATTCAATATGACGTCTAGACATAACAACTTCGGCTACTTCAAAGGCCTTTTTAGTTAAAAAGGTTGTAAATCCTCCACTTCCTCCCCAGGTAAAACTAGGGACAAAATTTCTTGGAAACCCGGTACCAAATATATTAGCACTTACACCCACAACAGTACCCGTATTAAACATGGTGTTTATACTACATTTGCTATGGTCTCCCATCATAAGTCCACAAAATTGCAGTCCTGTTTTAGCAAATACTTCTGTTTCATAATCCCATAAGCGCACAGCGCTATAATCATTCTTTAAATTAGAAGTATTGGTGTCAGCTCCCAAGTTACACCATTCGCCTAAAACCGAATTACCTAAAAATCCATCATGCCCTTTATTAGAATATGCAAATAAAACAGCATTGTTTACTTCGCCACCAATTTTACAAAAAGGCCCTATGGTTGTAGCTCCATATATTTTTGCTCCTAATTTCACAATGGCTCCTTCGCATAAAGCGAAAGCCCCACGAATTAAAGATCCTTCCATGATTTCAGAATTCTTTCCAATATAAATGGGACCATTGCTGGCATTAAGTGTTGCAAATTCTACAGTAGCACCTTCTTCAATAAAAATATTTTCAGCGGCTATAACATTATTACTTGATGGAATAGGTTGAGATCGTCTGCCATTAGTTAACAAATTAAAATCTTCCTGAATAGCTTCTCCGTTTTTTGAAAAAATATCCCAAGTAGTTTCAATTTTAATAACATCATCAACAAACTCCAAAGCTTCATAGGAATCAAAATCAACTTCTTCTTGTGTGTCTGTTGAAAAGAAAGCAATAACATCTTCATCCTTAAAAATGGCTTGATTTTCTTGTAAATTATTCACCATTTCTACCAACTCTAAATTAGGTAGATAGGAAGCGTTAATCATAATGTTTTCATTCATTTCAACCATCGGATACTTATCAGACAAATAATCTTCAGTTACCGTTGTAGTGGTAGAGTCCAAAAATGTTTCCCACTTTTCACGAATGGTTAAAATTCCAACTCTGATATCGGCAACAGGACGAGTGAAAGTAAATGGTAATAAATTATTACGCGATGGTCCATCAAAAAGAATATAATTCATAAAATGAGATTAAAGTTTATAAGTTTAAAATTTAAGGTTGCCCATAAACCAAAACTTAATCATTTATACATTCAAAAGTAGGTTAATTGTACAAATTAAAAAAGCCTTCTATATAAATATGAAGGCTTTGACTTATAATTTTTACTAGGTTTATTTGCTAAACTTAGCGTATTTGTTTTTGAATTTATCTATACGACCAGCCGTATCAATTAATTTAGATTTACCAGTGTAAAATGGATGTGATGTTCTTGAAATCTCCATTTTAATAAGTGGATATTGAACACCATCTACTTCTAAAGTTTCGTTAGTATTTGCAGTAGATTTAGTTAAAAACACATCTTCGTTAGACATATCTTTAAATGCTACTAATCTATAATTTCCTGGATGTATCTCTTTTTTCATCGCTTTAAGCTTTATATTCATTTCAATTTTGGAAGTGCAAAAATAAGCATTTTTTATAATTTTGCAATACTTTTTAATCTTTTTTATTTATAAAAAAATGTAACGTTTTAGTATCTTTGAATACTAACTTAACAACTAACCCAATTAAATACAAAATTATGGAAAAAACTTTAAAGTCAATTGCAACTAATTACGGCCTTTATTTAGGTGTTTTATTAGCTTTACTAACAGTAGTTTCATATGCCGTAAACTTAGAATTACTTACAAATATGTGGTATGGATTTTTTATTCTTTTAGCCATAATAGTCTTCGGAATTGTTTCAGTTGCAAAATCTAAGCAAGCTCAAAATGGATTTGCAACTTTTAAAGAAGCATTTACATCTTACTTCATCACTGTTTTACTTGGATTGGTGATTAGCACATTCGTTTCATACTTATTATTTAATTTTATTGACACCGAAGCATCAGAGGTTTTAAAAGAAAAAACCATTGAAAAAACAGTTCAAATGATGGAAAGCTTTAACGTGCCTAACGAAGGAATAGCCGAGGCTGTTGAAAAAATTGAATCTCAAGACCAATTTTCTATAGGTAACATTATTAAAGGCTTAGCAGGCTATTTAGTGTTTTTTAGTATTATCGGACTTATAGTTGCAGCAGCTATGAAAAAAAGTAATCCGGACACCGAATAAATTCTGTATTTTTGAAGCATCAACTTATTGAAAGCTTTTTAAATGAATATATCAGTAGTCATACCGCTACTTAACGAACAAGACTCTTTAACCGAATTACATGATTGGATTGCAAATGTTATGCAATCCAATCATTTTTCATATGAGATCATTTTTATAGATGATGGCAGTACCGACTATTCTTGGAAAATAATTTCTAAATTATCATCTCAAAATAAAAACGTTAAAGGCATTCGATTTTTAAAGAATTTCGGAAAATCGCAAGCACTTCATGCCGGTTTTGAAAAAGCCATGGGCGATGTGGTTATTACCATGGATGCCGATTTACAAGACAACCCAGATGAAATTCCAGAATTATATACTATGGTAGTTACCGATGGATTTGATTTGGTTTCTGGCTGGAAAAAGAAACGCTACGACTCTGTTATTTCAAAAAATTTACCTTCAAAATTATTCAATTGGGCAGCCCGAAGAACTTCAGGCGTCCAGCTAAACGATTTTAATTGTGGCTTAAAAGCTTATAGCCTCGACCTCGTTAAAAACATTGATGTTAATGGCGAAATGCATCGCTATATACCTGTTTTGGCTAAAAATGCAGGTTATATAAAAATTACCGAAAAAGTAGTTCAACATCAAGCCAGAAAGTATGGCCAAACCAAATTTGGCGTAAACCGTTTTATACATGGTTTTCTCGACTTAATAACCATTTGGTTTTTATCCCGTTTTGGCAAACGACCCATGCATTTATTTGGTGCTTTAGGATTCATAATGTTTGCCATCGGTTTTGGTTTTGCACTCTATTTAGGCGTCGATAAATTATTTTTAAACACAACTGGCAGACTCATTACGGCGCGTCCACAATTCTACATATCGCTTTCTACTATGATAATTGGTACACAATTTTTTGTTGCCGGCTTTTTAGGTGAAATTATTTTACGCACCAAGCAAGATAAAAAACGGTATTTAGTAAAAGAAGAATTAAATTTAGAATAATTACAATGTTGGCGTTACCGCAAGGGTCGGGCTTTTCGTTACAACCTTTTTAAAGCATCATACCTAGCACGAAGCAATCTGCCAACATTTAGTTGAAACACACTTTATAGCAACCAAGTTTTAAAAAGGATTTCCACTGCAATCCCTAACGCAAAAGCCAAATTCAAATGAAATTTTTAACATTATAATAAAAATTCATTTTAAATTCGTGATATTTCACTTCAAAACAGCAACTTTTTCAACATTATTCTCTTACAATTGATTACTTTTGAAGCATATTTTTTAAAACATTATGATATACATTGAGCCGAAAATTTTAGACAGAATAAACTCATGGTTAACCCCTACGTTTGATGAAGAAACGCAATCTATTATTAAAAACAGTATAGCAAACAACCCCAAAGACATTCAGGAAAGTTTTTATAAAGACCTTGAATTTGGCACAGGTGGTATGCGCGGCGTTATGGGCGTTGGCACCAACCGGATTAACAAATATACACTTGGAAAAAGTACACAAGGGCTAAGTAATTATCTTCACAAATCGTTCCCAAATGAAACGCAAAAAGCGGTTATAGCTTATGATTGTAGACATAATAGTAAATCGCTTGCCAAGGTAGTCGCCGATGTGTTTTCAGCTAATGGTATTGAAGTATATCTGTTCGAAGATTTACGCGCGACTCCAGAATTATCGTTCGCAGTAAAACATTTAAACTGCCATTGTGGTATTGTTTTAACAGCTTCACACAACCCCCCTGAATATAATGGGTACAAAGTGTATTGGCAAGATGGCGGACAATTAGTACCACCGCAAGATGGAGAAATCATCGATGTTATTGATAATTTAAAATATTCAGATATTAAATTTGAAGCGAACAATGCTTTAATACATTACATAGGAAAAGAAGTTGATGATGTCTTTATTAACGAATCTGTTAGAAACGCAAGTTTTAATACTTCAAAAGCAGCAAAAGACAACTTAACAATTGTTTTTACATCACTTCATGGTACATCCATAACAACAGTGCCCGAAACTTTAAAACGTGCAGGATTTAAAAATGTTCATATTGTTAAAGAACAAGAAGTGCCTGATGGCGATTTTCCAACAGTAGCATCTCCAAATCCTGAAGAACCTGCGGCTTTAAAATTGGCTTTAGAATTAGCTGAAAAAGTAAATGCCGATATTGTTATTGGCACCGATCCAGATTGCGACCGCTTAGGTGTGGCCGTACGTAATTCTGAAAATAAATTACAACTGCTTAACGGAAATCAAACCATGTTAATGATGACTGGTTTCTTATTGAAACAATGGAAAGCGAAAGGAAATATTAAAGGAAAAGAATTTATTGCTTCAACAATTGTTTCTACGCCCATGCTTAAGAAATTGGCAGACTCTTATGGTGTAGAGAGTAAAATTGTACTAACTGGTTTTAAATGGATCGCTAAACTAATTAAAGATTTTCCAGAACTTGATTTTATAGGTGGTGGAGAAGAAAGTTTCGGTTTTATGGTGGGCGATTTTGTTCGCGATAAAGACGCCGTTACCTCAACACTTTTAGCATGCGAAATTGCAGCTCAGGCAAAAGCGGTTGGTAGTTCATTTTATGACGAACTTTTAAACCTTTATGTTGAACACGGTTTTTATAAAGAAAAATTAGTGTCACTTACTAAAAAAGGTATTGAAGGTGCTCAAGAAATTACTCAAATGATGGTTGACGCCCGTGAAAATCCTCTTAAAATAGTTAATGGTTCTAAAGTTGTTAAAATTGAGGACTATGAATTATCTATAACCAAAAATATGATTACGGGTAAAGAAACGACTATTGATATTCCAAAATCGAATGTATTAATTTATTACACTGAAGATGGTAGTCAGGTGGCTTTAAGACCTAGCGGAACGGAGCCAAAAATAAAATTTTATGTAAGTGTGAATACTACTTTAAAATCGAAAGTAGATTTTAACAAAACCGAAGCTTTACTGGATGCCAAAGCGGAGTCTATGTTAAAAGACATGAAATTAATATAAACTAAAATCTCATATTTATAAAAATGTTTTTTAAAGGTAAATCATTTATCTTTAAAAAACATTTTTTTTAACTGATGACACTTAATTAATGAATCACTTTTTAAATATTTTAAAATACGCAAAACCCTATAAAAGTTATGCCATAGGACACATTATTTCCAATGTGTTTTTTGCTTTATTCAGCACTTTATCAATGGTAGCTTTAAAGCCAATGTTAGATGTTATTTTCAAGCAAAAAGGGCAAAAACTTATAGAGAAACCTGTTTACCAGGGTTTTTCAAATATAGGTGATTATCTTGAAGACTATCTGTCCTTTCAGATGAATGATTTTACAGGTGGAGACAACTCTAAGGCCCTTGTTTTTGTGGTAGGCTTAATTGTTATCGCTTTTTTACTAAAAAACGTATTTGGTTATTTAGCCAATTACTTCATGGTTTTTTTAAGGAATGGCATGGTACGTGATTTAAGAAATAAAGTCTATAAAAAAACAGTTGAGTTACCACTTTCATACTTTTCTGAGCAAAAAAAGGGGGATATTATGGCACGAGTAACAAACGATGTTTCCACTCTCCAATATTCTATGTTACCGGTTTTAGAACTTATTATAAGAGAACCGCTTACTATTATTTTTACTATAATAGCAATGCTATATTTAAGTGCTAAACTTACTATGTTTATTTTCATTTTCATACCAATAACTGGGTTTATCATTTCTAGAATTGGAAAAAGTTTAAAAAGAAAATCAGATCGTGTTCAAAAAGAACAAGGTGTAATTTTATCTACTCTGGAAGAAACCTTGACGGGACTACGAATTATAAAAGGGTTTAACGCAGAAGAAAAATTTGACACTAAATTTCAAGAATCTTCAACTCGTTTTTATAATTTTTCAAATAAGTTAATGAATCGCCAAAATTTGGCATCACCTACAAGTGAATTTTTAGGAATATGCGTAATTGCTATTCTTTTGTGGTACGGTGGAAATTTAGTCCTAAGTGAAGGTGCATCTGGCGATTTGGTTGCAAGTGAATTTTTAGTATATATGGGCTTAGCCTATTATATTTTAACACCAGCTAAGGCAATTTCAAGAGGGATTTACAACATAAAAGAAGGTAGTGCAGCAGCAGAACGTATTCAGGAAATTATCGATACCCCAAATCCTTTAAAGGACAAAGAAAATGCCCTTGTTAAAACAGGTTTCGATTCTGAAATTGTTTTTGAAAATATATCGTTTAAATACCAAGATGAATATGTTTTAAAAAATTTCTCATTAACCATTCCTAAAGGAAAAACGGTAGCATTGGTTGGTCAATCTGGTAGTGGAAAGTCTACGATTGCAAATCTTATTACTCGTTTTTACGATGTAAATGAAGGACGCGTTTTAATTGACGGTGTGGATATTCGTGATTTAACCACAAAATCTTTACGAAGTCAACTTGGTATTGTAACTCAAGACGCCATTCTTTTTAACGACAGTATTAAAAACAATTTAAAACTTGGGAATGATACTGCAACCGACGAGGAAGTTGTTGAAGCCTTAAAAATAGCCAATGCCTGGGAATTTGTGAACGAGTTACATGAAGGAATAAATACCAATATTGGTGACGCTGGAAACAAACTTTCTGGCGGCCAAAAACAACGATTAAGTATTGCACGTGCCGTTCTTAAAAGTCCCCCAATTATGGTTTTAGACGAAGCTACATCAGCTCTCGATACCGAAAGCGAACGCCTAGTACAAATAGCGTTAGAAAATATGATGAAAAACAGAACCTCTATTGTAATTGCGCATAGACTGTCTACCATTCAAAAAGCAGATGAAATTGTAGTTTTAAATAAAGGAGAGATTGCCGAACAAGGAACTCACGATGAACTTATTTCTAGAAAAGGCGTTTATCATAAACTTGTAGAAATGCAAAGTTTCTAATAGAAACGAAAGTTTATAAAATTAAAAAAGGATAGAGATTTGGGGCTTCTATCCTTTTTTTGTTCATCGTTAGACTTGGGGACGACTAACAACATAAGTAGGTTTCTGATACAAATTTAAAACAAAAAAACATTTTATACAAGATAAATTACATTTAATCGTATTTATAATGTATTTTGTCGATATTGTTTTTTTAAGTCGTTGATTTATAACAGTTTGATTTTTGTGAAAAAAATTAAATAATGAATTAAACTTTTAGTAAATTAAAGGGTCTAAAATAAAACTGATTTTGTGATTGACGAAGAAATCCTATTAGAACAATTAAAATCGGCAAACCATAAAGAACAAGGCTTTAGAGTACTTATGTCGCTTTACAAAGAGCGCTTATATTGGCATATCAGAAATATTGTAAAGTCGCATGATGATGCAGATGATGTTCTACAAAACACGTTTATTAAGATTTTTAAAAATATTAATAATTTTAAAGGAGATAGCAAATTGTTTTCTTGGATGTATCGCATTGCGACGAATGAAGCTATTACATTTATCAATCAAAAGGCAAAACGATTACAAACAACAAGCGAAAAGGTACAACTGTTGGCCATAAACAATTTGGAATCTGATGTTTATTTTGAAGGGGCTGCCATTCAAATAAAATTACAAAAAGCTATCGCTACTTTACCTGAAAAGCAACAATTGGTATTTAATATGAAATATTTTCAAGAATTAAAATACACCGAAATGTCTGAAATATTAGAAACAAGTGAAGGAGCATTAAAAGCATCTTATCATATTGCAGTAAAAAAAATAGAAGTTTATATAACTAAAGATTAAACCTTTATCAAAATTTTAAGTCTATATAATATAGAAAACATGAAAACAAATAAATTACATACTATTAAAAAAGCAGGGTTTAAAGTTCCGAAGAATTACTTTAAATCGCTTGAGGATGTTATTTTAAACGATATAAAACTAAAAGAAATTGCACCATCATCTGGTTATAAACTGCCTGAGAATTATTTTGACTTATTAGAAAACAAAATAACCTCAACCGTTATTCCACATAAAAAAGTTAAGGTTATTAATCTTTTTACGTGGCGAAAAGCTATTTATGTTGCGGCTGTAGCAGCGAGTTTCATTTTAATGTTCAATATATTTTTTAACGATACTAAAATTGTAACTTTAGATACTATTGAAACAGCTAGTATTGAAAATTATATTATAAACGAAGAGTTAGAAACTAATGAAATTGCTTCCCTATTTACTGATGATGATTTGTCGGAAGTTCATTTAATAAATGATACGTACAATTCTGAAACTTTGGAAAATTACGTGTTTGACAATTTAGAAATTGAAGATATTATAACAAATTAAAACGTATATAACCCCTGCTCAAAGCATGTATAAATAACGATGTTATATGTGATTTTTGAGAAAATATAAAAATAAATACATGAAAACACTTACAAGTATACTATTTATTATAAGTTTTTCGCTAACAACCGTTGCACAACCAAATAGGGATAAAATTAAGACTTTAAAAATTGCTTATATAACTGAACAATTAAATTTAAGCGAAAAAGAAGCGCAGCAGTTCTGGCCCATTTACAACAATTTTGAAGAAGAAAATTCAAATTTGAGAAGACAAGGTTATAGCGCAAGAAAGAAAGCAGATTTGAACACAATTTCTGAAGAGGATGCCTTAATTCTATTAAAAGAAATGCGCATGAACGAAAACAAAAGACAATCTCTTCAAAATGATTTTATAGATCGTTTAACCAAGGTAATCTCTGCAAAAAAAATTATTATGCTGCATAAAATTGAAGACGATTTCAAAAGAAAAATGTTTGATGAATATAAAAAAAGAGGGCGTCCTTAATTAAAACTTCGAAATAAATATTAAAAAGAGGAATTTTATATGCCTCTTTTTTTATTCTCTAAAAGTTAATTTAGAAATTCTTCCAGAGCCTGCGGCATAAGCAATACTATCGTTTAAAAACCGAATGGTATAAAAACCTTCATCGCTTAAATGTTTCCAAGAGTCTCCAGAATCGTTACTAAAATCAATTCCTTTAAAACCAATAGCAACCAGCTCCTTCCCTGCTCTATTTAGCAAGTACTGTACACAACTTCTATATCCTGGGTTTTGGTTTTCAGAAACTAACTTCCATGTTTTACCTCCATCGCTAGTTCGTATTTTGTTGGCTGCATTATCATCTGGTTTGGTATAATCACCTCCCATTGCAAACCCATTGAGTTCATCATAAAAATCGATGGAATACATCCCTGTTGTTTCTAAACCTTGAATAATAGGTGTATTAAAAACTTTCCAAGTTTTTCCTTTATCAGGTGAATAAAAAATTCTGCTTGTCTTTCCTCCTGTTGCCACCCAAGTTTTATCACCCACAATTGAAATATTTGTATCGCTTGCTGCAAAAGCCGCTTCTCCCTCTTTGGCTTTTGGTAAATTTTCACATAATAGTTTGTTCCATGTTTCTCCTCCATCGCGTGTAATTATGATACTCATACACTCGCCGGTAGGATCACCAATGGCAATCCCTTCTTGATTGTTCCAAAAATCCATAGAATCGTAAAATGCTTTGGGATGATTTTCTTGGTAAACCATTTGCATCTTTCCATTATCACCCGTTTTAAATAAAACGGCAGGACTTTCAACACTCAACATAAAAAAATCTGTTGAAGTATGTGCAATTGCCCTAAAATGTAGCTTTAAACTATCCAATTCTTGCCATGACGTATTCCAACTGTTTTTTACCGGATTAAAAAGGCCAAACACACCATTATTCGCAGCAAAAGCTAAACTTCCATCGTCTAAAATATCTATAGCACGAATACTTAACAATGAATCTTGATATATTATTTCAATTTCAACCTTCGAAATGTCCCTTCGTTTAATAGTTTCCTTTTTCCCGCATGAAAACAATAAAATAGCACAGACTAAAAATAGAATTGAATGTTTCATATTGTTTGAATTTTTGTAAAAATAGAAAAGCTTCATGAACAAACATGAAGCTTTTCTAACTAATAAACTAACCAACCAAATAAATATTTTAAAAGTAATTTTTATCCTTCTTTTTTTAATGCTTTAATATCTATAACTAATTGAGCCATAGATGCTGTTTTTAATCCATTATAAATCCCTCTAATATGCTTGTTTTTGTCTATAAGCAAAAAGTTTTCTGAGTGTAGAAAATCGTTTATATCTTTTGGAACACCCAAATCGTTTTCAACAAAATATTGATTTCTTCCTAAGTCATAAATCATGTTTTTATTACCCGTAACTAAATGCCATTTATTATCTATTACGCCATTCATTTTGGCATACTGCTTAAGTACTGGAACAGAATCTTGTGTTGGTGTTACAGAGTGCGATAAAAACAAGATGTCTGAATCGTTTATAAATTCTTCCTGTAATTTATACATACTGCTCGTCATTTGCGGACAAATACCAGGGCAGCTGGCAAAAAAGAAATCAGTAATGTATATTTTACCTTCGAACGTTTTTTGACTGATTGCTTCACCTAATTGATTTACAAATTTAAAATCTGGAATTGTATGAAATTCTTTTTCTTCCTTGCTATTTGGAGTAATCCAACGTGGACTAAAAGATTCATCATTATAATATGGCAAATATTCTACTCTACTAGATTCCTCTTCCTCAACAAACTCCTTTTTTATTTCCTTTTTACAACCTATAAAAATAATAAGTAATAAAAAGAATAAAAAGTTTGGCAATTTAATTTTCAACAACGACTTCATTTTCTAATTGATAACATAAGTTAGATCTCAACAAACCAAAAATTCGACCATTTTTAGCTTCATAATTAACATACAATGCTCCGGTTTCTAACCAAGCTTGTTGCATCCCACTTTCATCACCATCAACAAGATTTCGAAATTTAGCCAATTGTTCATTTGGATACCACTGCTTTTCTACACCTTGTTTAACCCCATTTTCATAATTGGATTCTTCCGATAATACACCATTTTCCCACCAATTTCTATAGGTTCCAACCAATTTATTCTGACTATAAAAAGACTCTACCCGTAGCACCTCATTTTCAGACCACCTTCTGGCAACACCTTCTCTTTTTCCATTGTGATAACCTAGCTTTTCTTCTAAAGTCCCATTTGCATAAGACTTTACCGAAAAACCATTAAATGGTTTATTATTATAATACCATGTACCTTGATTCTGATCAAGAAACAATTGACTTTTAGCTACTGATACATTGTCTATAACAATTGCCTTTTCTATTAAAACTTTTGTGTTTTCAGAATTGCCAATTGCTTCCTGTTTTTGAACACAACCGGAAAATATTAAAGCAAAGAATATTATAATAAATGGTTTCATTCTTTTTTAAATGATTTAATAACCTCGATAAGGACCAGCAAAAACGATGTAAGAACCAGTCGTAGAATATATTTGATTAATTATATGGTAGTGATATTCCGTTTTTCCATCAGTATATTGGGTTGAAGTGGTATGACCACCAGATGCATCTAAATTAGTTGGGTATGTTCCTGTAGTGCTGCATTTTCTACCGTAAAGAAATACACCGTCTTTTAAAATGCCAACTAAATTTGAATCATCATTGGTAAACGCTTTTGGCTCTAAATGATAATGATAGACACCAGGACCAATGTGCGCACCTGTCCAATCTAAACTAGCTGCCGCTTGATTTAATGCTCCATTACCCTCTTGATCGTTAAATATGGAAGAACCACTTACCGCAATACCAATAGTATTTAAAGCGGTAGCAACTGTACTTCCTGTTAAATTTGGAGTTGCATCAACCGTCATTGTAGTCGCATTATTATTGCTAGACATAATACTTGGTGTAGTTTGAACATCAGGCTCTTCCATATAAAGACTGTTACCAATGCCCCAATAAACTGATTTGTGGTTTGGTAGCCCTGTGGTTTCTATAACCACTTTATCACCATCTAAGTAAATAGTTGTAGCGTCTTTATTGAAAGCCGTAAAAGCCGCATGAAGTTCTCCAGATGCAGTTAATTCTTCATCATTAGTGGTGTCATCTTTTGAACATGCCATAAAAGCTATTACCGAAATGATGGCTAGCATTAATAATTTTAATAGGTTTTTCATTTGTGCTTTTTTTTAGTATTTATAGATTTTTAGATGCGTTAAAAAATAAAAACTTGCGTATTATTTTTATTTATTTAAATAAAAACCCCATAACGCTTATTATGAGGTTTTTAAAAACAATCATAAATCAAATAAAAAAGATTATAATTTTAGTTTAGCTATTTTAAATAAGTACTTACTGCAGAAGTTCTTGAACTCACATGTGATTTAAGCGTATTTACTGCCGTTTGAAAATCTGAACTTGAATTTAAAAATGTATACCCTGAAACTTCTGTTGTTGCATATGGTTGAATTAATGCGCCGTATGTTGTATAGAGAGATTGCATAGTATTCACATTAAATGGGCCATTTACAACTTCTTGAACATAGGTGTTGTATTTTGCCTTATAAACAGCGTCTTGATACAAATACCCTATTAATGGCCATTGTGAAGCACTTAATCCAGAAAAATCTAAAGGTAACGAACCGCCCATATTTCCTGTTTGTAATACTTCATTATTATCCCATGGAATCCATGTTAATTTATTGGTATCTGGACTATTATACAAATAATAGTTATGCTCCATTCTACCATAAGTGTCCCAATTTTGGATAACCGTGTTTACAGCTAAATATTTAAGAAATATATCGGTATCTAAAACAGCATCTACCCCTGCTCTCCAAGTTGCAGGATCTGAAGTTCTCGTTGTCACATGTAGTGCACTAAACAAGGCTTTAATATCTGTCCAATCTGCTGCATCTTCATTTGTTTTCTTCTGAAACCCTGCTTCATTAAATGTTCCTGAAGCGAAACTTGATCCGTAGTCTTCAGGTTTATAAAGGTTTCCATTATCACTTGAAAATTGTGTGTCAATAACTGTATTGTCAACTTCTTCTACTAAAGTATAAAGTCCAAAGTATTCAGGCCCGTTACCATGATCAACATAAAGCGTGTAAAAAGAGGTATGAGAAACTGCCAAACCTGCATTTTTAAATACATCGGCAGCCAATTTTTCTCTTAACATCGATTTATCGGCGTAATTATTTTTAAGACTGAATTTTTTAAAACCATAAAATCGTTGGTTTTTTATTTGTGGATAATCGTCTTCATATTCATCAAAATCCATTTTAAATGCCAATTTTAAAATACCACTTCCCCAAGCTGATTGTAAACTGGAATTTCCTTTAAACCGTACACCAACTTTGTACCAATGTTTTCCATTATAAAATACTTCAGCAGGCACAAAAATAGGGTCTTCATCGCTTTCTACTAATCGCTCTCCAGGTCCACCTGATCCAGGTCCTGAACCAAAAGCTCCATAAGTAGCTGTCATATCATTTAACATAGCTGCCCAATTTTCTTTAGAAATAACAAAATCAAACCTTTTTACCGCAGTATCATCGAAAACTTCACCAAAATTAGGATCTCCATCCTTACTGTGGGTTTCAGTGGTCCAATCAGTTGGTACAAAATCTAAATCATCAATAACAACTTCAGTGTTTTCATTCGTGGTTGCTTCTGTTTCAGTAGCTGTATCATTATTACTGCAGGCTTCAAAAAAAACAATCATTACCCCTAAAATTATCGTTTTTGATATTGTTTTAACTATATATTTATTTCTGTTTATCATAACTTAGTAAAATTTATTGTCGGTTTTGTTTTGAAGGATTATCTTTCTTTTGTTTAGGTGCCTTTTCTAATTCTTCCTTTGTTAAAAATCCATCTTTATTAGTATCAATTTTTTTAAAGTCATTTTTTAATGGGCCTTTTATTTCTTTTAACGATAGCTTCCCATCTTCGTTACCATCCATTTGTTTAAAAAGTTCTTCAATTGTTGGTGGCTTTTGTCTTTGCTGTTTATTATCTCCAGATTGTGCATTCATGTTCATTGTAAATAAGCAAGTCGCCATTCCTAAAATAATCCCTGCTATTATTCTCTTGTTTTTCATATTTAAAATTTTAATGTTATGAATGTTTAGATGAGACTTACCTAATAAACTTGTGCGGTTTTTTGTTAAATAAAACACAAAAAAAAGACCCCCGATATCGAGGGTCTTACTTTATAGAATTTACATTAAGGTCTTGGAGGTGGTGGTGGCCCATCATGCACATCTCTAGGAGGACCACCTCTTTGCATTTCGTGTGATGGCGGACCTTCTTGGGGTTGTCTATTTCCTCCATGGAATAAAGCGTCTTTTATTATTTTTTCAAAATGTTGCTTTTGCTCATCTGTACATATTGCTTGAATAGCTCTTAAGTTATAAAACATCATTTTTTCATGTGCCTTTTCCTTTTCTGCTAATAAGACTAATATTGAATCCACTTCGGCATCAGAAATATTTTCTTCAATAATTAAACGTCCTAATTTGTCTTTCAAAACTTTAGTTTCGTCTCGTGATTTTACCATAGCCTCGTGATGTCCCTTATTTATTTTTTCAAACTTTGCCATTTGTTCGTTATCAAATTTTAATGCTTTCACTATAAATTCGGCTGGACCTCCTTTTCCTTTTTTATTTACATCATTTTTTGAAGTAGCACTTCCTAAATAATTATACAAGAAAAAACCATTAACAATTATTAAAAATACCAACAGTATATATAAGAGTGAATTTTTATTCATAATGATTTATTTTAAATTGATAAACGTATCGTTTAAACTTGAAGACAACCCATAAGTTTCTGCAAATTCACTAATATTATCTTGATAAGCACTAGCACTTAAATTTGTAAATGCCAGCACGTTCAATACGATAATGCATACCAAAGTTGCTAATTGTAATTTAGGTGTAAACCAAGACCAAACAATTTGCTTTTCCTCTATTTCAGAAAACAAACGTTGCATGGTTTTATCCTTAAAAAAAGGAGACACCTTAACTCCTTGCATCCCATCAAAAGCTTCAAAAGTTTCTTGTACTTTATTTTGTATGTCTTTATTTGTTTCCATTCTTTAGTTTTAGATGCAATAACTTTTAATAACTTGCGTTAGTTTTCATTTTTATAAAAATCCCTTAATAAATCTTGTAAATTTTTCTTTGCCCGAAACATTAACGATTCTACCGACGACATACTTTTCTCAACAATTTCACTAATCTCTTCATAACTTTTACCATCCACTTTACAAAGTGTAAAAACCACTTTTTGAGCTTCAGTTAATTGATTAATAGCTTTGAACAAAGTTTCACTCTTCTCCTTGTTTTCCAATAAAATACCCGGATGGTTCATATCTGTAAAATAAGCTGTCTTATCTAAAGGAATGGCATTCCCCGTTATCGACTGCAAAAAACCAAAGCGATTTTTAGTGTTGTTCCTTCTAATAAACTCCAAACATTTATTAGTAGTAATTCTATATATCCAGGTAGAAAGTTTCGAGTTACCTTTAAATTTATTTATAGAATTGAAAACTTCAACAAAAACCTCCTGAGCAATGTCCTCCGCATCTTTTTGGTTAGGCACAAACGATATACAAGTAGCAAATACTTTTTGCTGAAAATCATCCAGCAATTTCCCATAAGCCTTTTGGCTATGGTTTTTCAATTCCGTTATAAATTCGTTATCGGTCAACAAAAATAATTTCTACAAACGTATTAATTTTAAATGTCAAAAATATAAAAAACCTACACTCCTCTATTTTTTTTTGGGCATTCCCCGCAAAAAAGCGGGTCGGGCTTTCCACTACAAGTCCTCGCTCCTCCATCACGTGTAATTATGATACTCATACACTCGCCCGTAGGATCACCAATGGCAATGCCTTCTTGATCGTTCCAAAAATCCATAGAATCGTAAAATGATTTGGGATGATTTTCTTTATAAACTATTTGCATTTTTCCATTATCACCCGTTTTATATAAAATGGCTGGACTATCAATACTTAACATAAAAAAATCTGTTGAAGTATGCGCCACTGATCTGAAATGCAGATTCACACTATCCAATTCCTGTTTGGAGGTAACCCAACTATCTTTTAAAGGATTAAAAAGCCCAAAGTCACCATTGTTAGCTGCAAAAGCTAAACTACCATCATTTAGTATATCAATGGCCCGAATACTTAACAACGAATCTTGTAAAATTGTTTCAATTTCTACTCTAGTAAAATTTCTTGATTTAATAGTTTCCTTTCTTCCGCAGGAATACAAAAAAATAATACATACTAAAAAAAGGAAAAACTGCTTCATAGAATTCAAATTTCTATAAAAGTAAAAAAGCTTCAGGAACTAACACAAAGCTTTTTCAATTAAAACCACTTTCAAAAGATTATCCTTCTTTTTTTAATATATTTATATGCCTTTTTAAGCGTTCTATATCTATTTCAATAGTACCATTGTAAACACCCCGTATATAGCCGTTTTTATCAATTAAAATAAAATTTTCTGTGTGTATAAAATTGCTTTCATCCTGAGTTTTAATAAAATATTCATCGGCAAAGTAACCGTTTCTAGCAATATTGTAAAGTTTGTCTTTATCGCCTGTTACTAAATGCCATTTAGTACTAATGACATTATTTTCATTTGCATAGTTTTTCAATACAGAAACCGAATCTTTCCAAGGCATAACAGTATGTGATAATAACATGATTTCATTATCATTTAGATATGCTTCTTGCAGGCTACTCATGTTTTTAGTGAGTTTAGGACAAATACCTGGGCAACTTGTAAAAAAGAAATCGGCCATATAAATTTTCCCTTCAAATGTTTTATTTGTAATGGTTTCTCCGTTTTGATTTGTAAACGAAAATGATGGTATTTTATGTGTACCCTTATCCCATTCTGGAGTAAAATCTGAACTATTAAAATAAGGTAATTTAGAAACAGAAGCTGTTTCTGGTTTTTTTTCTTTACATGATGTAAAGACTAAAAAAATCGAGATAAAAAAACTCAAGTATTTCATATTATAATTCGCTGTTATTTAATGAAGTTACTGCCTTCTAAGGAATGACATTTATTTAACGTCATCTGATCCAATAGTTACTCTGTAGCACTTTTTCAATCCTATCAAACCAAAACGCTCCCCATTAACTACTTCATAATTGGCCTTGATTTTTCCTGTTTCATACCATAATTTCTGACTTCCAATTTCTTTTCCGTTGATGTAATTAAAATCTCTGAACATAAACCCTGTCTGGTACCATTCTTTTACGCGACCATGAAACTCGCCTTTATTATTAAAATAATATTCGAATTTTGATTTTCCATTTTCCCACCATCCTTTATGCGTGCCTGTTTTAAATCCGTTCTTATAAAAACGTTCAATAGCTAAATCACCATTTTCAAACCAATGCTTCTCGTATCCATCTTTTTTTCCATCCATATAAAACAGTTCAGATTCCAACTTTTCTTTAGAACAAAAAGAAACTAATCGCCCTGAAAATGGCACTTTATTAAGTTCTAAAACACCATTTACCAAAGCTAGCCCTTTGTTTGATTTCTCCGTAGTTACTTTTTGATTCGAGTTATTGCAAGCAGCAAAAACAAAAATCAGAATAATGATATGTAAAAACCGGAACCTCAACTAACGTGAAATATTTCCTGGTGTTCCAAAATAACCATTCCCATTAATGTATGGATCATCAGATGTTACGTGATAATGATAAATACCTTCAAGAAAATCGGCTGTTGCTGCGGTATGTCCGTGATAAATATCCAAATCGGAAGATGTGACGATTACACCATTTTCTTTAGCTCCGTATACAGGAAAACCATCTGATAATAATCCTAAAAAAGCATCTTCCCCAAATTGTTGTGTTAAATATGTTGGTTCCACATGATAGTGATACTGACCTGTTGCTTGTGGATGTCCTAACCATTGATCAAAACTGTTTATTTCATTTGTTAATGGTAGATTTGGTCCTGCATATTGATTATAAAAAACCACACCATTCCTAGATATTCCAATTGGACCAAGACCCGTTACTTGCTTATTAGTCGCTTCTGAGGGTTTAAGCGTAATAGTGAATACAATATTTTGAGTGCTAATAGCATTAGGATTTTTATTCCAATTAGAGTTCGTACCATTATAAGCTTCGTATAAAGGATTATTTATTGAATAATATGGGCTGGTGTGATTTGGTAAATTTTGGGTAGTAAATGTTACCGTATTCCCATTTACCGCATACGACAAACCAGTTCCACTAAACTTTGAAAGAATAGAACTTATATCATAAATTGTTTGCATGTCTTCTTCAGTGATTTCAGAATCTTCTTTACTCGAACAGGCTATAAAAATAATAAGGGGTACGAGAAACATTAAAAGGAGCTTTGATTTTTTCATAGACTTTAGTTTTGTGTTTAGACTCACTAAAATTTGTAAAGTTTAATTGAGTAACAAAAAATCATGTTATTATTTCTAAAACTCTACCTTTGCACCCTTATTTAATTAAAATGCGATTACACAGAAATTTATGCTTTGCGGTTATTGATGGTTTAACCTTAATTTTTAATGAAGGTAAATATGCCGACAAAGTTATTCAACAATTATTAAAGCGAGATAAACGTTGGGGAGCTCGCGACAGAGGTTTTGTAGCTGAAACGACGTATGACATTGTACGTTGGAAACGATTATATGCTGAAATTGCGGAGGTAAAAGAACCTTTTGACAGAGAGAACTTATGGCGTATGTTTGCTGTTTGGGCTACCTTAAAAGGCATAAAGTTACCCGATTGGACTTACTTTGAAAACACACCAACCCGAAAAATAAAAGGCCGTTTTGACGAGCTTTCTAAAATAAGAAAATTCAAGGAATCTATCCCAGATTGGTTAGATGAATTAGGTGAAAAAGAATTAGGCTCAGCCATTTGGACTAAAGAAATTGAAGCTTTAAACGAACAAGCCGATGTTATTTTAAGAGTAAACACTTTAAAAACTACCAAAGAAAAATTACAAATCGAATTATTCGATTTAGATATAGAGTGTGATTTCTTACCAGATTACTCAAATGCTTTAAAGCTAAAAGAACGTGCCAACGTATTTACAACGGATGCTTTTAAAAATGGTTTCTTCGAAGTACAAGACGCATCCTCACAATTAGTAGCCGAGTTTTTAAATGTGCATCCAGGTATGCGTGTGGTTGATGCCTGTGCAGGTGCTGGAGGAAAAACGCTTCACATTGCCTCTCTTATGGAAAATAAAGGGCAAATTATAGCCATGGACATTTACGATAACAAACTCCACGAGCTAAAACGACGTGCCAAACGAAATGGCGCTCATAATATTGAACCTCGCGTAATCGATTCAACAAAGGTTATTAAAAAATTGTATGATAAAGCCGACCGCGTTTTAATAGATGCACCATGTTCTGGACTTGGTGTTTTGCGCAGAAACCCAGACGCTAAATGGAAACTACAACCTGAGTTTATTGATAAAATTAAAATTACCCAACAAGAAATTTTACAACAATACTCCAGAATGGTTAAAGTAGGAGGCCAATTGGTTTATGCGACTTGTTCGGTATTGCCTTCTGAAAACCAAGATCAAGTTAATACATTTTTAAAGTCTGAAGCTGGAAAAGATTTCACCTTAATAAAAGACAAAAAAGTATGGTCACATAAATCTGGTTTTGACGGATTTTACATGGCACTTTTAGAGAAAAAATCATAACCACACTAAGCGACTTAATAAAGTCGCTTTTTTTATGTTAAAAACTAATGAATAACTCTAAAATTAAGATGTCATTTTAAGTAGCAAATACAACTAAAAAATTTAAATTTGCACTTTCTTTAAACAAAACTAACACACACATAATGATTCATTTCTTTGGAAACGTAAATAGCAAAGTTTTCGCTGTTCAAACAACAAAAGAATTATCAACGGAAACCATCACGAAATTAGTGTGGTTATTTGGGAACCAGCCAAAAATAGAACAAGCATCAATCGATGCTTTTTTCGTTGGCCCAAGAGCCGCCATGATAACACCTTGGAGTACCAATGCTGTTGAAATTACTCAAAACATGGGCATTTCAGGTATCATTAGAATTGAAGAATTTGAATCCGTTTCTGAAGATTTCAAAAGTTTCGACCCTATGATTTCTGAAAAATTCAAAGGGTTATATCAAGAGTCATTCACAATAAATATAAAACCAGAGCCCATTCTTAATATTGAAGATATTGCGGCTTATAATAAAAAAGAAGGCCTATCTTTAAGTGTTGAAGAGGTTGCTTATTTAGATGGTGTTTCAGAAAAAATAGGACGACCGTTAACCGATTCTGAAGTTTTTGGTTTTTCGCAAGTTAATTCAGAACACTGTCGTCATAAAATTTTTAATGGCACATTTATTATCGATGGCCTTGAAAAACCGACATCTCTTTTCAAACTTATTAAAGAAACTTCAAAACAACATCCAAACACTATAGTTTCAGCTTATAAAGACAACGTGGCTTTTATTGAAGGTCCTACAGTGGAACAATTTGCTCCAAAAACTGCCGATAAACCAGATTATTATGCAACTAAACCATATGAATCTGTTATTTCATTAAAAGCAGAAACGCATAATTTCCCAACCACAGTAGAGCCATTTAATGGTGCTGCAACAGGTTCGGGTGGTGAAATTCGCGATAGACTTGCAGGTGGAAAAGGTTCGTTACCATTAGCTGGAACAGCAGTTTACATGACCTCGTATTCTCGATTAGAAGAAAACAGTGTCGATAGCAATCGGGATTGGGAAAAAGCATTTCCTGAACGTAAATGGTTGTACCAAACCCCTGTGGATATTTTAATAAAAGCATCTAATGGAGCATCTGACTTTGGAAACAAATTCGGACAACCCCTTATTTGTGGTTCCGTATTAACTTTTGAGCATGATGAAAACACAGACGTTTCGAATGCGCTCAACGTGAGCCCGCGTAAACTTGGTTTCGATAAAGTAATTATGCAAGCTGGGGGTATTGGCTATGGAAAAAAAGATCAAGCTTTAAAAGACAAACCTCAAATTGGTGATAAAATTGTAATTCTAGGTGGTGAAAATTACCGAATTGGTATGGGTGGCGCTGCGGTTTCATCGGCTGATACTGGTGCATTTGCCTCAGGTATTGAGCTAAACGCTGTGCAACGATCAAACCCGGAAATGCAAAAACGTGCTGCCAACGCCATTCGTGGTATGGTAGAAAGCAACACAAACTTTATTGTTTCCATTCACGATCATGGTGCTGGTGGCCATTTAAATTGCTTGTCAGAACTTGTTGAAGATACGGGTGGAAAAATAGATTTAGATGCTTTACCTGTTGGCGATCCAACACTTTCTGATAAAGAAATTATTGGTAACGAATCGCAAGAACGTATGGGCTTAGTTATTGATAAAGATCATATTGATGTTCTTCAACGAATCGCAGACAGAGAACGATCTCCTATGTACACTGTGGGTGATGTTACCGGTGATGACAGATTTACTTTTGAATCTAAAACCAATGGACACAAACCAATGGATTTGGCGATGGAAGACATATTTGGTAGTTCACCAAAGACCATCATGACCGATAAAACCATCCAAAGAGATTATAGTGAGGTAAGCTATAATTCTGATAAATTTCATGTGTATTTAGAACAAGTCCTACAACTTGAAGCGGTAGCTTGTAAAGATTGGTTAACAAATAAAGTTGACCGTTGTGTTGGCGGAAAAGTAGCCAAACAACAATGTGCTGGTCCGTTACAATTACCCTTAAATAATGTGGGTGTCATGGCACTTGATTATAAAGGAAAAGAAGGTATTGCTACATCCATAGGGCACTCGCCTATTTCCGGTTTAATTAATCCAACAGCTGGGAGTAGAAATGCCATTACGGAAGCCTTAACCAATATTATTTGGGCCCCTTTAAAAGACGCATTAAAATCGGTTTCATTATCTGCAAACTGGATGTGGCCTTGTAAAAATGAGGGGGAAGATGCCCGTTTATATGAAGCAGTTCAAGCCGTCTCGGAATTCGCCATTGAATTAGGCATTAATGTTCCAACAGGGAAAGATTCCTTGTCTATGAAGCAAAAATACCCTAATGAGGAAGTGATTGCTCCAGGAACCGTTATAATTTCAGCAGCAGGAAACTGTAACGATATTAGCAATGTAGTTGAACCCGTTTTTCAAAAAAATGCAGGCAATATATACTATATAAATATTTCACAAGATGATTTTAAATTAGGTGGAAGTTCGTTTGCACAAGTATTAAACAAAATAGGAAACGACGCGCCTACTGTAAAAAGTGCTGCTTACGTAAAAACAGTCTTCAATACGATTCAAAAATTAATAAAAGACAAACAAATAGTTGCTGGTCATGATGTGGCTTCGGGTGGATTAATTACCACACTTTTAGAAATGTGTTTTGCTGACAATAATTTGGGTGCTGAATTAGATTTATCGGCTTTAGCTGAAAAAGATTCATTTAAAATATTATTTGCTGAAAATGCTGGCATTGTTTTTCAATCTAGAAATGCTTCAATTGAAACCGCTTTAAATAATGCAAATATTCAATTTTTCAATATAGGAAAGGTTACAAATAGTGATGTTTTAAATATAATAAACGGAGCAAACATGTTTCCGCTTACTGTTTCTAGTTTACGTGATGTTTGGTATAAAACATCTTATTTATTAGACCAAAAACAAACCGCGAATAATTTAGCTAAAGATAGATTTGATAACTATAAAAATCAACCTTTAAAATATACATTTCCAAAACATTTTACTGGGAAATTAGAAAACGTCATTGCAAGTGAAACGACACAATCTGTTTCTAAAGATGAGATTGCTTCGTCCCGAACTCCTCGCAATGATGGAAAACGACCAAAAGCAGCTATTCTTCGCGAAAAAGGTAGTAACTCTGAACGCGAAATGGCAAATGCCATGTATTTAGCTGGTTTTGATGTAAAAGATGTACATATGACTGATTTAATTTCGGGTCGTGAAACTTTAGAAGACATACAGTTTTTAGGTGCTGTTGGAGGTTTCTCAAACTCTGATGTGTTAGGGTCTGCAAAAGGTTGGGCAGGTGCTATTAAGTACAACGAAAAAGCGAATAAAGTCATTCAGGATTTCTTTAAAAGAGAAGACACTCTATCTGTTGGAATTTGTAATGGTTGCCAATTATGGATGGAGCTAGGCTTAATCAATCCAGAGCATGATATCCACGGGAAATTAACATACAATGATTCTCACAAACATGAAAGTGCTTTTACTTCGGTAAAAATTCAAGAGAATAATTCGGTGATGTTATCAACACTTGCAGGTTCTACTCTGGGTGTTTGGGTTTCTCATGGTGAAGGTAAATTTAAATTACCATATAGAGAAGATCAATATAATATTGTAGCAAAATATGGTTACGCTAAATACCCACATAATCCAAATGGTTCAGATTTTAATACTGCTATGATGTGCGACAAAACAGGCAGGCATCTAGTAACCATGCCACATATTGAACGTTCAACGTTCCAATGGAATTGGGCTTATTATCCAGACGAAAGAACTGATGAAGTTTCTCCGTGGTTAGAAGCTTTTGTCAATGCGAGACTTTGGCTAAAAAAATAAAATATTTTATTAAATACTTACAGGAATTATACAGAAAGCCTGAAGTAAATTAATTTACTTCAGGCTTTAAAACTCTAAAAAAAATCAAAAAAAAATATTACATAGTCGCTCTTATTGTTGCCTGTGCAGAAACTAATCGTGCAATTGGCACTCTATAAGGTGAACAACTCACATAGTCCATACCTGTGTTGTAACAGAACTCTATTGAACTTGGTTCGCCACCGTGTTCGCCACAAATACCCACTTTTAAATGTGGTTTAACGCTTCTTCCCCGCTCTGTTCCCATTTTAATTAGCTGTCCAACTCCTTCTTGATCTAACACTTCAAAAGGGTCTACTTTTAAAATACCTTTTTCAATATAAATTGGCAAAAATTTACCAGAATCATCTCTAGAATATCCAAAAGTCATTTGTGTTAAATCGTTTGTTCCAAAAGAAAAGAAATCGGCCTGTTCAGCAATTTTATCTGCCATTAAAGCGGCTCTAGGAATTTCTATCATGGTTCCTACTAAATATTCAATGGTGTCTTTACGTTCTTCAAAAACTTTAGCAGCCGTACTTCTTATAACATGTTCTTGAAATTCAAACTCTTTAACTGTACCAACTAAAGGCACCATAATTTCTGGTATGCATATAATGCCTCTCTCTTTTAAATTAAGAGCAGCTTCTATAATAGCACGTGATTGCATTTCGGTAATTTCAGGATAGGTATTACCCAATCTGCAACCTCTATGACCTAACATAGGGTTAAACTCTTCTAATTCGGCCACTTTATTTTTTACAGCTTGTAATGAAATATGCATCTCGTCGGCAAGTTCTTTTTGTGAGGCTAATTGATGGGGCACAAACTCATGCAATGGTGGATCTAATAAACGAATAGTAACAGGTAATCCTTGCATAGCTTCAAAAATACCTTCAAAATCACTACGCTGCATTGGTAATAAATCTTCTAAAGCCTGTTTTCTACCTTTAACAGTATCAGCTAAAATCATTTCACGCATCGCTTTAATTCTATCAACATTAAAAAACATATGTTCAGTTCTTGTTAAACCAATTCCTTGTGCTCCAAAACTGTGTGCTATTTTAGCATCTTTAGGTGAATCTGCATTGGTTCTTACTTTCATCACTGCATATTTATCAGCTAATGTCATTATTTCTCCAAACTCACCAGTTAATTCTGGTTCAACAGTATCCACTTTGCCTTCTATTATATATCCCGTAGAACCGTTTAAGGAAATCCAATCACCTTCATGATACTCGCGGCCATCAACCATAAGTGTTCTGGTTTTATAATTAATTTTTAAAGCCCCTGCACCCGAAATACAACATTTACCCATGCCTCGGGCAACAACGGCGGCATGCGAGGTCATTCCACCACGTGCTGTTAATATCCCTTTAGCAATATTCATTCCTTCTAAATCTTCAGGAGAGGTTTCAATACGAACTAAAATGCTGTTCCTAAACTTAGCTGCTTCGTCGGCAAAAAATACAATTTTACCTGTAGCAGCTCCAGGAGAAGCTGGTAAACCTTGCGCAATAATATGAGCTCTTTTTAGAGCAGACTTATCAAAGACTGGATGCAATAATTCATCCAATTTATTGGGCTCGATTCTTAATAAGGCGTCTTTTTCGTCAATCTTTCCTTCTTTTAATAAGTCGATTGCGATTTTAACCATGGCGGCACCAGTACGTTTACCATTTCGGGTTTGTAAAATCCAAAGTTTACCATCTTGCATAGTAAACTCCATATCTTGCATATCACGATAATGATTTTCAAGTGTTTTTTGATACGAGTCAAGTTCTTTAAAAATAGATGGCATTAACTCTTCAAGCGATGGATAATTTTTAAGTCTATCTGATTCTTCAATTTTTGCTAATTCTGCCCAACGCTCAGAACCTAATTTGGTGATTTGTTGTGGAGTTCTAATACCAGCAACCACATCTTCACCTTGTGCATTTATTAAATATTCACCATTAAATACATTTTCGCCAGTACCTGCATCACGTGTAAAACAAACGCCCGTACCAGAATTATTACCCATGTTTCCATACACCATAGCCTGCACGTTTACGGCAGTTCCCCAATCGGCTGGATATCCATGCATATTTCTGTAATAAACGGCTCTATCGCCATTCCAGCTATTAAATACCGCTATAATAGCACCCCAAAGTTGCTCCCAAGGGTCTGTTGGAAAATTATGTCCGGTTTGTTTTCTAACAGCATCTTTAAAGTCGTAAATAAGATCTTTTAAATCTTGAACGGTGAATTCTGTATCAAGTTTAATATTTCTTTTGTCTTTGAGATGTTCCATAATTTCTTCAAAAGGATCGATATCTTCTTTTGAAGCGGGTTTCATGCCCAAAACAACACCTCCATACATTTGAATAAAACGACGATATGAATCCCAGGCAAAAAGTTCATTATTCGATTTTTTAATCAATCCAAGAACAACTTCATCATTGATTCCCAGATTTAAAACGGTATCCATCATACCTGGCATAGACACTCTTGCACCCGAACGCACCGATACCAATAATGGGTTTTCCTTATCGCCAAATTTACCTCCCATTACAGATTCTATATTGGCCATAGATTCTTGCATTTCGGCTTTAATCATATCAATAACCGCTTGTGGTCCTAATAAATTATACTCGGCACAAACTTCGGTAGTAATAGTGAAACCAGGAGGAACTGGTATGCCTATAGCACTCATTTCGGCTAAATTAGCACCTTTGCCTCCTAAAAGATTTTTCATTTTACTGTTACCGTCGGCTACTTTATTACCAAACTTATATACCCTTACTTTAACATTTTGCAACACTTCCATAATAATTAATTTACGTGAATTAAAAACATTAAATTATAAACTATAAAGTTTGTTTTCAATGACTTATGTCATATAATTTATATGTTATTTTAACGAAATAAAGAGTATGGCTTTCATAATTTATCATAAATAAAACCCAACACTCACAACGTTATTTGAAAATCTTATTTATTTTCATACTTTGCACCTTTAGAAATTTTTAAAAACTATATGTCAGATATAACTAGAATTTTTGATTTTCCGAATTATCAGTTAGAAACTTATAATCTCGATAAGGCATTCACCACAAAATATAATGGTGAATGGAAATCAATTTCTTCAAAAGAATTTGTGAATCAAGCAAATGCTATTAGTAGAGGTTTATTACGATTAGGTATTATGCCTCATGATAAAATTGCGGTTATTTCTACAACAAATAGAACCGAATGGAATATTTTAGATATTGGAGTGTTGCAAATAGGGGCTCAAAACGCACCTATTTATCCAACCATTTCTTCTGAAGATTACGAATACATTTTAAATCATTCTCAAGCCATCTATTGTTTTGTTTCTGATATTGAAGTGTTGCAAAAATTAAATTCAATTAAAAAAAATACAAAGCTAAAAAACGTTTATACTTTTGACGAAATTGAAGGTGAAAATAATTGGACTGACATTTTAAAATTAGGAGAAGATTCCAGTAATCAAAACGAGGTTGAATCAAGAAAAGACAATGTGAAACCAAATGATTTAGCCACCTTAATTTATACTTCTGGCACAACAGGAAAACCCAAAGGAGTTATGCTTTCTCATAACAATTTAGTGTCGAATGTTTTAGATAGTGAAAAGCGAGTTCCATTTCGCTATGGAAAATCAAAAGCCTTAAGTTTTCTTCCAGTATGCCATGTTTTTGAACGCATGATTTTATATTTATATGTGTATTGCGGTGTAGAAGTTTATTTTGCCGAGTCTATTGAAAAAATGAGTGACAACTTAAATGAAATAAAGCCAAATGTCATGACGGCTGTTCCTCGTCTATATGAAAAAGTATTTGATAAAATTGTAGCAAAAGGAACAAACCTAAAAGGGATTAAAAAGGTCCTGTTTTTTTGGGCTTTAAATTTAGGTTTGAAATTTGAACCTTATGGTAAAAATGGTTGGTGGTACGAAGTTCAATTAAAATTAGCAAAGAAACTTATTTTTAAGAAATGGCAAGAAGGATTGGGTGGTAATTTAGAGCTTATGGTTTCTGGTAGTGCTGCATTACAAACTCGATTAACTCGAGTATTTGCCGCAGCGGGTTTACCAATTATGGAAGGGTATGGACTAACAGAAACATCACCAGTAATATCTGTAAACGATATGAGAAATGGTGGATTTAGGGTTGGAAGTGTTGGGAAAATAATTGACAATGTAGAAGTAAAAATAGCTGAAGACGGAGAAATACTTGTTAAAGGTCCAAATGTAATGCTTGGATATTATAAAGAACCTGAAAAAACATCAGAAGTAATGACAGAAGCTTATTTTCATACCGGTGATATTGGAGTCATTGATGGCGATGGCTTCTTAAAAATTACTGACCGTAAAAAAGAAATGTTTAAAACATCGGGCGGAAAATATGTTGCACCTGCTCTTCTTGAAAATGAATTTAAACAATCTCGATTTATTGAACAAATAATGGTAATTGGTGAAGGCGAAAGAATGCCAGCAGCATTAATTCAAATTAATTTTGAATTTGTAGTGGAATGGGCAAAACGTCATAAAATTATTTTCAAATCAAATGAAGATATTATTGGCAGTCCGGAATTACACGAGCGTATTCAAGATGAAATAAATAAAGCAAATACCAACTTTGGTAATTGGGAGCAAATTAAAAAATTTGAAATAACACCAGATGTTTGGAGTATTGATGCAGGGCATTTAACTCCAACCATGAAATTAAAGCGTAAGGTTATTAAAGAAAAATACTTCAACCTTATCGAAAAAATTTACAGGTCTTAGTTAAAAGGCTCCACTTTTCCTGATATTTTATATTTTTATAAAAATATATTATGCGTGCATAATATATTTTTATATATTTGGAGTTACCAACTAACAAAAACCATGAAGGAAAGAACAATTGAATACATATTACGAACTACCTGGTTAACGGTTCAAAAAATGTACAACGAAGAAGCCGTGAAATTTGAAAGCACTATGGCGACCGGATTTACTTTATTAAGTATAGACCCCGATAAAGGAACACCCTCAACGGCTTTAGGTCCAAAAATGGGAATGGAAGCTACTAGTTTATCCAGAATACTAAAAACCATGGAAACAAAAGGTTTGATAGAACGACACCCAAACCCTGAAGATGGAAGAGGCGTTATTATCCATCTTTCCGAGTTTGGACGAGAAAAAAGAGCCTTTTCGAGAGAAAAAGTGCTAACTTTTAATGAGACTATCAAAAAGAATGTCTCATCCGAAAAACTAAAACATTTCTATGAAGTTTCAGATTTAATTAGTGATATGATAACAAACAAAAAAGTTTACAATCAAAACGATAAGTAATTTAAAATGAGCAATCGAAGAATAAAAAAAGTAGCCATTATTGGCTCAGGAATTATGGGTAGTGGTATTGCATGTCATTTCGCCAATATTGGTGTAGATGTGTTATTACTAGACATTGTTCCTAGAGAATTAAATGATGTAGAAAAAGCTAAAGGTTTAACCCTTGAAAGCAACGTGGTAAAAAATCGTATTGTAAATGATGCATTGGCTGCCTCTTTAAAATCTAAACCTTCGCCTATTTACAACCAATCTTTTGCAAGTAGAATTACTACTGGTAATTTGGAAGATGATATTGCAAAAGTAGCCCATGTAGATTGGATTATGGAAGTTGTAGTAGAGCGCTTAGATATTAAAAAAATAGTCTTTGAAAAACTAGAAAAATTTAGAACACCCGGTACTTTAATCACTTCAAACACATCAGGAATTCCTATTCATTTTATGAGTGAAGGTCGTTCTGAAGATTTTCAAAAGCATTTTTGCGGAACGCACTTTTTTAATCCAGCTCGTTACCTCAAATTATTCGAAATCATTCCTGGGCCAAAAACAGATACTTCTGTTTTAGACTTTTTAAATGGTTATGGAGAACAATTTTTAGGAAAAACATCCGTAATTGCAAAAGACACCCCTGCTTTTATTGGAAATAGAATTGGAATTTTTGGAATTCAAAGTTTATTTCACCAAGTAAAAAAACTGGGGTTAACGGTTGAAGAAATTGATAAATTAACGGGACCAGTTATTGGTCGTCCAAAATCGGCAACCTTCAGAACAGTGGATGTTGTAGGGTTAGACACGTTGGTGCACGTTGCCAATGGTATTTATGAAAATTGTCCTAACGACGAAGCCCACAATCTTTTTAAATTGCCAGATTTCATCAAAACAATGATGGAAAACAAATGGTTGGGAAGTAAAACAGGACAAGGTTTTTATAAAAAGGAAGGTAGAGACATTTTAGCTTTAGATTTAAATACCTTAGAATATAAACCTTCTAAAAAAGCAAGTTTTGCAACATTAGAATTAACAAAATCTGTAGATAAAGTTATAGACCGTTTTAAAATTTTAGTCAAAGGAAAAGATAAAGCTGGAGATTTTTATAGAAAAAACTTCGCTTCTATGTTTGCTTATGTATCAAATAGAATTCCTGAAATTACTGATGAATTATATAAAATAGATGATGCCATGAAAGCAGGATTTGGTTGGGAACACGGTCCTTTCCAAATTTGGGATGCTATTGGTGTAGAAAAAGGTATTGAAATTATGAAAGCAGAAGGTTTGGAACCAGCTGCCTGGGTAAATCAAATGTTGGCTTCTGGAAGCAAATCATTCTACTCAGTTAAAAACGGAGCTACTTATTTCTATGATATTCCGAAGAAATCACAAGAAAAAATACCAGGACAAGATTCGTTTATCATTTTAGATAATATTAGAAAATCTAATGAAGTATTTAAAAATACCGGCGTTGTAATTGAAGATTTAGGTGATGGTATTTTAAATTGTGAATTCCAATCTAAAATGAATACCATTGGTGGCGATGTTTTAACAGGATTAAATAAAGCTTTTGATTTAGCTGAAAAAGATTTTGAAGGACTAATTGTTGGGAACCAAGGCGCTAATTTCTCAGTTGGTGCTAATATTGGAATGATTTTTATGATGGCCGTTGAACAAGAATACGACGAACTTAATGCCGCCATAAAATATTTCCAAGATACCATGATGCGTATGCGTTATTCGGCTATCCCAACTATTTCTGCTCCTCACGGAATGGCTTTAGGTGGTGGTTGTGAAATTTCATTACACGCTGATAAAATAGTTGCTGCTGCCGAAACTTATATGGGACTTGTAGAGTTTGGTGTAGGTGTTATTCCCGGCGGTGGAGGTTCTAAAGAAATGGCTTTAAGAGCATCAGACCTTTTTCACAAAGGAGATGTGCAATTAAATGTATTACAAGAGCATTTTTTAACTATTGGTATGGCAAAAGTATCTACTTCTGCATACGAAGCTTTCGATTTAAATCTTTTACAAAAAGGAAAAGATGTAGTAGTTGTTAACAAAGACCGTCAAATAGCAGTTGCAAAACAACACGCTAGATTAATGGCGGATTCAGGTTACACACAACCCGTTCACAGAAAAGATGTTATGGTTCTTGGAAAACAAGCCTTAGGAATGTTTTTAGTAGGCACAGATTCTATGCAAGATAGCAACTACATTTCTGAACACGATATGAAAATTGCCAACAAACTAGCATACGTTATGGCAGGTGGCGATTTGTCTGAACCAACATTAGTAAGTGAACAATACTTACTGGACCTTGAACGTGAAGCTTTTTTAAGTTTATGTACCGAACGTAAAACCTTAGAACGCATTCAACACATGTTAAAAACCGGAAAACCATTGCGTAACTAGAAATCCAAAATTATGAAACAAGCATATATAGTAAAAGCATATAGAACAGCAGTTGGTAAAGCACCAAAAGGAATTTTTCGCTTTAAAAGAACCGATGAGTTAGCCGCTGAAACCATCAAGTTTATGATGAAGGAACTGCCTAATTTAGATCCAAAGCGTATTGATGATGTTATTGTTGGTAACGCCATGCCAGAGGGTGCTCAAGGATTAAATATGGCACGATTAATATCTTTAATGGGATTAGATATAGTGGATGTTCCTGGTGTAACTGTAAACCGGTTTTGTTCATCGGGTATAGAAACTATTGGAATGGCAACCGCAAAAATTCAAGCTGGAATGGCTGATTGTATTATTGCAGGAGGTGCAGAAAGTATGAGTTCAGTTCCAATGACAGGTTTTAAACCAGAATTAAATTACGACATTGTAAAAGCGGGTCATGAAGACTACTATTGGGGAATGGGAAATACTGCCGAGGCGGTGGCCAACCAATTTAAAATTTCTCGTGAAGACCAAGATGAGTTTGCTTACCATTCTCATATGAAAGCTTTGAAAGCCCTTGCCGAAAATCGTTTTAAAGAACAAATTGTTCCTATACATGTAGATCAAGTATATATAGATTCCAACGGGAAAAAAGCAACGAAATCGTATACCGTAACAACAGATGAAGGACCTCGCGCTGGTACAAGTGTTGAAGCTTTATCGCAATTACGACCAGTTTTTGCTGCTGGGGGAAGTGTAACTGCGGGAAATTCGTCTCAAATGAGTGATGGTGCAGCTTTTGTTATGGTAATGAGTGAAGCCATGGTAAAAGAATTAAATCTGGAGCCTATTGCTCGTTTGGTAAACTATGCAGCGGCTGGTGTAGAACCTCGTATCATGGGAATTGGACCTGTTAAGGCAATTCCGAAAGCTTTAAAACAAGCAGGATTGCAACAAAACAATTTAGACTTAATTGAATTAAATGAAGCTTTTGCTTCTCAATCGTTAGCTGTTATTCGAGAATTGAGTCTAAACCCAGACATTATAAATGTAAATGGTGGTGCCATTGCGCTTGGGCATCCACTTGGTTGTACCGGAGCTAAGTTATCGGTACAGTTATTTGATGAAATGCGTAAGCGTAACATGAAAGGAAAATATGGTGCAGTAACTATGTGTGTTGGTACAGGTCAAGGAGCATGTGGGATTTATGAATTTTTAAATTAAGTAAAAAAGAACAAAACAAAATATAGTAATGGAAACAACAGTAAAAAATATTTTAAGAGGCGGTCAATTTTTAGTTAAAGAAACTAACTGTGAAGACGTGTTTACACCAGAAGATTTTTCTGAAGAGCAAGTGATGATGAAAGAAGCTGTTATGGAGTTTAATGAGCGTGAAATTATTGCTCATAAAGCGCGCTTTGAAGCTAAAGATTATGCATTAACCGAATCAGTTATGCGAAAAGCTGGTGAACTTGGATTTTTAGGTGTTGCTGTTCCAGAAGCATATGGTGGTCTAGGTATGGGATTTGTTTCCACCCTATTAACCTGCGATTATATTTCTAGTGGTACAGGTTCTTTTAGTACGGCATTTGGTGCGCATACTGGAATTGGCACCATGCCAATTACACTTTATGGAACTGAAGAGCAAAAACAAAAATATGTACCAAAATTAGCAACAGGAGAATGGTTTGGTTCTTACTGCTTAACGGAGCCTGGAGCTGGTAGTGATGCTAACTCTGGTAAAACGACTGCCGAACTTTCTGCTGATGGTAAAACGTACAAAATTAACGGTCAAAAAATGTGGATCTCAAATGCAGGTTTCTGCAGGCTGATGATTGTTTTTGCTCGTATAGAAAATGACAAAAATATTACTGGGTTTATTGTAGAATATGATGCTGCAAATCCTAACGGCATTACACTAGGTGAAGAAGAACACAAACTAGGAATTCGTGCATCTTCTACACG
Source organism: Mariniflexile sp. (assembly GCA_051275695.1). Classification (GTDB taxonomy): domain Bacteria; phylum Bacteroidota; class Bacteroidia; order Flavobacteriales; family Flavobacteriaceae; genus Mariniflexile. The sequence goes on along the minus strand of JBNMNO010000001.1, from coordinate 71,101 downwards.
TCAGGTTTTCTATACCGATACCATTGTTCCTGTAGAAAATATGTTAGCAGGTCGAGGTGAAGGTTTCAAAATAGCTATGAATGCGCTTAATGTTGGACGCATTAAATTAGCAGGAGCTTGTTTAGATTCTCAAAGAAGAATTTTAACAACTGCCGTACAATATGCTAATGAACGTAAACAATTTAATACACCTATTGCAGATTTCGGGGCTATCAAATCCAAATTAGCAGAAATGACCACGAATGCGTATGCTGGCGAATCCGCTACGTATAGAGCTGCAAAAAACATTGAAGATCGTATTGCCATGCGTCATGCTTCTGGAAATACACATCAAGAGGCAGAACTTAAAGGTGTTGAAGAATACGCTATTGAATGCTCTATATTAAAGGTTGCTGTGTCTGAAGACGTACAAAATTGTGCTGATGAAGGCATTCAGATTTTTGGAGGCATGGGATTCTCTGAAGAAACACCTATGGAAGCAGCTTGGAGAGATGCTCGTATTGCTCGTATTTATGAAGGAACTAATGAGATAAACAGAATGCTTTCTGTTGGAATGCTCGTTAAAAAAGCCATGAAAGGCCATGTCGATTTGTTAGGTCCAGCGACAGCTGTTTCCAATGAATTAATGGGAATTCCGTCGTTCGATACACCAGACTATTCAGAATTGTTTGCTGAAGAAAAAGAAATGATTGCAAAAATCAAAAAAGTATTCTTAATGGTTGCTGGTGCTGCAGTTCAAAAATATGGTCCAGATTTAGATGCTCATCAACAATTATTAATAGCGGCTTCAGATATTTTAATAGAAATCTATATGGCTGAATCTACTATTTTAAGGACAGAGAAAAACGTTAAACGATTTGGTAATGATGCGCAAGCAACACAAATTGCAATGGCTAAATTATACTTATATAACGCTGTTTCTATAGTTGAAAAAAATGGAAAAGAAAGTATTATTTCATTTGCTGAAGGTGACGAGCAACGTATGCTATTAATGGGCTTAAAACGTTTTGTAAAATACACTAACTATCCAGATATTGTAGATTTACGTAATAGCATTGCTGAAAAAATAAAAGCAGAAAATAAATATTGTTTTTAGTAAAAAGGTGACTAATTCAAATGTAAAAGCGCTTAGAGATTAATCTCTAAGCGCTTTTTATATTCTTTAATTTAAAAGAATATAAACCCTTTCAAACCTCAATAAAAAAGAATCATTAAAACAAACATATGCCTATTTTAACAACACATATTGTTCTTCCATAGCCCTAAGGTTTAATTATAAATACATAAGGGGATGTTCACTATACAATTGAAACACCCCCTTGAATTAACTAACTCAAAACTAATTATTCAAAAAAATACAAAATATTAATATGCTATGCTAAAAGTGGATAGGCTAAATTTAAACTAACAATTTCTGGACTATTGCATTCTTTAGAAATTAATATAGGTCTACATTCTAATAGCGTTGTAAATTCGTTTTTATAATAAAAATCAACTAATAAAAGATAAATACGTTGCTTTCTCATTTTATTACGGGGCTGATTAACTGTTTTTATTAAATTAATTTGGGCTGCTTTGCTTTTCAAAATGTTAAGTGATTGTTCTTCACTCCCTGGCCGCATCTCCTTTATAATACTGAATCTTAAAGCTTTTCTCAAAACACTAAACATACTATTTGAGGAAAATTCCTTTTTCAATTCCTCTTCAATTGCTTCATATTTCTCTTTTGTAATATTTAACACTTTTGTTATAATATCTTCACTAAATCCATTAAACTGAAGCTGAAGAAATTTTTTAAATATATTATTTAGCTTAAGCAGATTTGGGGCTTCAGTTAAAAATCTTTTATGACAAATATTATTAAAGTCATATAACAAACTCCTTATTGTATTTGGGACAAAAAAAGGTTTTGGCGATGTAACAAAATGATTTTCATATATGGTGTTGGTAAATTTAAGAGCTTCTGATTTGACTATTTTATCAACAAATTTTTTTTGATTTAACAAGCCTGATCTATATGACCATGAAATAATTTGTGACCAATCTCTTGAGCCAAATTTCTCCATAATCCTCATTTTTTGAACATCAAGATCTTTAGTATTTAACTCTAAAAAAATGCATATTTGTGAGTAGGAACAATCTTGGGTAAGAAGGCGCAAATAATTTGCTTGCAAATTACTTAACGGTTCATCCATTATATTACCTTGTAAATCATAAAATGCCTCTTTAGGTTTCATCTTGTTTTTTACTAGTTAAAATATTCATATTGTTATTATTTTCAGTTCTTGATACTTTGCTCCTTTACTAATGTTTCTTTTTAGGGATCCTGACTGCGCTTGGCATCGTTGGATTTACTTTATGTTTCATTCTTAATTAAAGTTTCAATAAACAAATTACTGATATTACACTTAAAACAACTCTAATGCCAAAGTAGTTTAATTAATCTGTTTTAGATTTAACTTTTTATTTATCAATTACTTATAAATAATTTTTATTTTTATCAAAAGATTATTCATCACGAAATACCGTGGCTACCAAAGAGACAAACACACTTAAACACGGAATACCGCCGAAATTTATAGCTATCCGTAAACCAATAACTAACAAGTTTTAATTACTTTTAAAAAAAAAACCATGCGCCAAATTTTAGTTCTCTTTATTTTAATTTTCTCGACACTCATTTCTGCTCAATCAAACCTTCAATTATATAAAATTATAGATAGTGTTTCTGAAAAAAGAATTCAAGAAGACATTAAAACTCTTGTAAATTTTGGAACCAGAAACACTTTTAGTGATACCATTTCAAATACCAAAGGCATAGGCGCTGCACGACGCTGGATAAAATCAGAATTTGAATCCATTTCAAAGAATTGCAACAATTGTTTGGATGTGTTGTATCAAAAAGATTTTGTTACCAAAAAAGGTAATAATCGTGTACCACATGATGCATGGGTAGTAAACGTATTAGCTATTCAAAAAGGCTCTAAATATCCAAATCGCTACGTTATAATGAGTGGTGATATAGACTCGAGAGCCAGCGACACCATGGATTTTACCACCGACGCACCAGGAGCTAATGACAATGCTTCGGGTATGGCCGGAACCATTGAAGCCTCAAGGGTATTGAGTAACTATCAATTTGAAAACAGTATTATTTATGTTGGCTTATCTGGTGAAGAACAAGGGTTATTTGGTGGTGCAGGTTTAGCTAAATATGCCCAAGACAAAGGGTGGGAAATTATCGGGGTTTTAAATAATGACATGATTGGAAACATTAAAGGTGTTGATGGCGTTATAGACAACCGATCGTTCAGGATTTTTTCAGAACCTGTACCTGCCAATGAATCAGAAAAAGAACGAAATGCACGCCGGTATTATGGTGGAGAAGTCGATGGTATTTCCCGTCAGTTAGCTCGTTATGTCTATAAAACTACAAAAAGGTATATGCCTGAAATGAACCCCATGATGGTTTACAGGCTGGACAGGTTTGGGCGTGGTGGACATCATAAACCCTTTAACGATTTGGGTTATGCAGGTATTAGAATTATGGAAGCCCATGAAAATTATAATCAACAACATCAAGATATTCGTATTGAAAACGGTATTGCGTATGGCGATGTGATTGAACATGTTAATTTTGACTATGCTAAAAAACTAACTACCGTGAATGCTATTAATCTAGCTAGTCTGGCTTGGGCACCTCCATCTGCTATCAATGTTGCAATTGGTGGCATTGTAGAACCTTCAGCCAAATTTAAATGGGATAAAGTAAATGGCGCCGTGGGTTATAAAATATATTGGAGAGAAACTACCTCACCTACTTGGGATAATAGTAGGCATATTGGTGATGTTTCAGAATTCACATTAGATGGTATTGTTGTTGATAATTATTTTTTTGGAATTGCTTCCATTGGAGAAAATGGATTTGAAAGTATTATTTCGTTTCCAAACGCCGTATTTAGAGACTAAAATATTAGGTAATTATTAACTAGACCATTAATTCCTTTTTGGTAATTTTGATTAAAACTCATACGAATGCAAAACAAATACACGTTACTGTTTATTTTTTTAATACTCCCCGTTACTTTTATTCAAGCGCAACTGCTTTCTGAAAAAAATAATTTTACCAGACAAGATACTTTAAGAGGCTCGATTACTCCAGAACGTGCTTGGTGGGATTTAACGTATTATCATCTAGATATTAAAGTAAACCCAGATGAAAAATATATTTCTGGGAAAAACACTATTCAATATAAGGTATTAAAAAATAACTCGGTCATGCAAATTGATTTGCAAACTCCATTAAAAATAACGAAGGTTATTCAAAATAGAAAAGAATTACAAGTTATACATGATGGTAATGCTCATTTTATAACATTAGTTGACAATCAAGTAATTGGTGCAATTAATAATATGGAAGTCTATTATGAGGGAAATCCAAAAGAAGCAAAAAACGCCCCTTGGGATGGTGGTTTTTCATGGGAAAAAGACCAAAATGGTAATCAATTTATAGCAACATCCTGCCAAGGATTAGGTGCCAGCGTTTGGTGGCCAAACAAAGACCATATGTACGATGAAGTAGACAGTATGCTAATAAGTGTCAATGTTCCTAAAAACTTAATAAATGTTTCTAACGGTAGATTGCGAAAAATCGAAGAATTTACAGATACAAAAACCTACCATTGGTATGTTGGTAGCCCAATCAATAATTATGGTGTAAATGTTAATATTGGAGACTACGTGCATTTTTCTGAAGTCTATGATGGCATTAGTGGGAATTTAGATATGGATTATTATGTTTTGCGTGACAATATTGAAAAAGCAGAAGAGCAATTTAAAGACGCCCCCAAAATGATAAAAGCTTTCGAACATTGGTTTGGTCCATATCCGTTTTATAAAGATGGCTACAAGCTTGTAGAAGTACCCTATTTAGGCATGGAGCACCAAAGCTCTGTAACTTATGGAAACCACTATGAGAATGGCTATTTAGGTAATGATTTATCTGGTACGGGTTGGGGATTAAAGTTCGATTTTATAATTATTCATGAATCTGGCCATGAGTGGTTTGCAAATAATATTACGTATAAAGATATTGCCGACATGTGGATACATGAAAGCTTTACTGCTTATTCAGAAAATTTATTTTTAGACTACTATTACGGAAAACAGGCATCTGCAGAATATGTTATAGGAACACGTTCGAGTATCCAAAATGACAGTCCCATTATTGGACGGTACAATGTAAATAATGAAGGCTCTGGTGACATGTATTATAAAGGAGCAAACATGCTTCATACATTAAGACAATTAATTGAAGATGATGAAAAATGGCGGCAAATTTTACGCGGTCTAAACAGAACGTTCTATCATCAAACAGTAACCACCAAACAAATTGAAGAGTATCTATCAAAAGAAACTGGAATCGATTTAACCCAATTTTTTAATCAGTATTTAAGGACCACTAAAATTCCAACTTTGGAATATTCCATTGAAAAAAACACATTAAAATACAGATGGACTCATGTTATTGACAAATTTGATATGCCTTTACAAGTAACTATCGGGAATAAAGAACAATGGTTGTTTCCTAAAGCAGAATGGAAAACGATCCCGTTAGAATCTAAAAGCGCTTCATTAAAAATTGATCCAGATTTTTATGTTCATGTTAAAAAGCTTTAATCTTTTTAAAAATACCCAAATTATATTTTAAAACAGATGAAGAATGGGGCATCTCGTTAAACCATAACCATGAATCCTATTCTGGTGTTTACATCTTTTTTTATAAGCTTGAACACGAAAATAACAGTATGCGTTGGGAAGAAGCCGTAAAAGTTGCATTATGCTATGGTTGGATTGATTCCACTGTTAAAAGTTTAGGAAAAAGTAAACGTAAACAATATTTTACACCAAGAAACGAAAAAAGTGCTTGGAGTTCTTTAAATAAAAAATATATTGAAGAACTAGTAGGCATGTAATTTACGTGACCGAAAGTGGTTTAGCTAAACTAGAAATTGGCAAACAAAATGGTAGTTGGACAGCTCTAGATGCTTTAGAAAATAGTATTATCCCTGGAGATTTACAAGCTGCGTTTAATAAAACCCCAAATACTTTTGAAAACTATCTAAATTTCGCTCCATCCTAAAGAAAAAGTTATTTGTATTGGTTAAATCATGCAAAACATGAAGATACCAGAAAAAACGCATAATCGAAATTATTCAATTATGCGCTAATAATATTAAAAGTAAAGGCAATTAATAATTAAATACCACTTATATAACTGCCATAAGGATCTTTAAACTGTATACCTTCTGCAAATCTGTATTTGCTTAATTGTTTAAACTCTACCAAGGCCCAAAGCACAAATTCTTTTACAAAATAATTATCTTCTTTTGCTAAATTGGGTTGGTGTTTTGCTAATAAATCATCTAAAGGAGAGATGGCGTCCAACAAGTTTTTATATTCTTTATCTCTCAAATCATCCAATAATTCAAAGCCATCTTTTTGATTAAAGAACCAAGATACCACATCATCATAAGGTGTTTCCTGATCTTCTTTTTTGAGTTTTTCAACCTTTGGAAAGAATTCTTCAAACAGACTTTTCACAGCTTCACCAATCAAATTAAAAGCCACCACAGCAGCACCTTCTTGTTCACCTTCATAAACCAATTCTATTTTCCCTGTAATAGATGGAATAATACCCACAAAATCACTCAACCGAACAATTGTTTTTGCATCTCCCGATATTAAAGCCCGCCGTTCTGCGGTACTCATTAGGTTTTCTAAAGCAGTAATACTCAACCTGGCACTTACTCCACTTTTGGCATCAACAAATTCGTTTTCACGAGCTTCAAAAACAATTTGCTCTAATAAATCTCTTGCTAAGTCTGGAACAATTACTGTTTGCTTCTGGGACTCTACTAATTTAGCCTCTTGCTCTGTAATTAATCTGGCTGTTTCAATATCGGCTGGATAATGTGTTAAAATCTGAGATCCAATTCTATCTTTTAAAGGTGTTACAATACTTCCTCTATTGGTATAATCTTCTGGATTTGCAGTAAATAAAAATTGAATATCTAAAGGTAATCGCACTTTAAAACCTCTAATTTGAATGTCACCTTCTTGTAAAATATTGAATAATGCCACTTGGATTCTTGCCTGTAAATCGGGTAACTCATTAATAACGAAAATACAACGGTTTGCTCTTGGAATCATCCCGTAATGTATTACGCGATCATCAGCATAACTCAATTTTAAGTTCGCTGCTTTTATTGGATCCACATCACCAATAATATCTGCGACGGTTACATCGGGTGTTGCCAATTTTTCGGCAAAACGCTCACTTCTGTGTAACCAGGAAATTGGTGTGGCTTCTCCTTGTTCTTTTATTAATTCAATAGCATACCGGGAAATTGGTTTAAATGGGTCGTCATTTACTTCAGAACCTTCAACATACGGGATATATTCATCTAACAAATTCATCATCAATCTTGCTAAACGTGTTTTTGCTTGCCCTCTCAATCCTAAAAGATTGATGTTATGACGTGATAAAATAGCACGTTCTAACTCTGGAATAACGGTGTTTTCATATCCATGAACGCCTTCAAACGTAGTTTCTTTATTCTTTATTTTCTGAATTAAATTATCTCTTAGTTCATCTTTAATAGACTTACTTCTATATCCAGATTCTTTTAATTCTCCTAATGTTTTGATATTTTTCATTTTCATTTTTTATATTTTAACCTACGGAATCCCAATAACCATCGGGATCCACCTCCCTTAAAAAAAGGAAGGAACAAGTTGTATTTATAACTACCCCTTTATTCTCTTTTTTCTATTTGTTTCATAATCTTCAAAAATCATTTCACCCAAACCTTTTAGTCCTGTATAAAAGGCTTTTCCTTGATTTGCGTAAGTGAACTCCCTTACAAACTGCATTAAATAGCTGTCTTGTGCAATCATAAAAGTTGTAATAGGTATATGAAGTCGTCTTGCCTGTTGCGCCATCGCATAACACTTGTTAACGATGTTTTTATCTAAGCCATTGCTATTCTTATAGTACTGGCCGTCTGGCAATCGTAAACAACTTGGTTTACCATCGGTAATCATAAAAATCTGCTTATTAGTATTTCGTTTTCTACGGAGCAAATCCATTGCTAATTGTAAACCTGCAACGGTATTAGTGTGATATGGACCAACCTTTAAATAGGGTAAATCTTTAATTTCAATTTGCCAAGCATCATTGCCAAATACCAAAATATCTAATGTGTCTTTCGGGTATCTGGTAGTTATTAATTCTGCCAACGCCATAGCCACTTTTTTGGCTGGTGTAATACGATCTTCACCATAAAGAATCATACTGTGGCTAATGTCAATCATCAAAACGGTGCTCATTTGAGATTTGTGTAAAGTTTCTTCAACCACTAAATCATCTTCCGAAATACTAAAATCACTTATTCCATGATTGATTTGAGCATTTTTCAAACTCTCGGTCATCGATACTTTATCTAAAGCATCTCCAAATTGATAGGCTCTAAAATCGCCTGTATGTTCATCTCCCATCCCTGGGCTTTTACTTTTGTGATTTCCTTGTCCGCTTCGTTTTATATTTCCGAAAATTTGATCTAAGGCTTGTTGACGTATTGCACGTTCTGTTTTGGCAGTAATAGCCATACCGCCACTTTTTCCATCTGGGTCCATCTCTTCACGGATGTAACCTTTTTTCTTAAGGTCTTCAATAAAATCGTCGATAGTATATTCGGCAGTAGTAAGTTTATATTCCTTATCTAGTTCACGCAACCAATCGATGGCTTCATCAAAATCTCCTGAAGTGTGTGTAATCAGCTCTTTAAAAACATCAAAAAGCTTTTCGAATGGAGATTGACTTGGTGCTTCAAATGGTTTAAAAATGAAGCCTTTTCTTGAAGTGTTCTTTTTCATCATAGCCGCATAAAATTACCATTTTTTAATTATACGATTCCTAAGATTAACATCTTTTTAAATAATGCCATAATAAGTTTTCATTATATTCGTCTCGACTAACTCAATTTAAAATGAAAATTAAAATTTTGTCCTTGATGCTACTTGCATCTTTTATTTTATCCGCTCAAGATTTTTCAATGGATCTACTTAAAAATATGCATCCACGAAATATTGGTCCAGGTGGTATGTCTGGCCGTGTTACGGCGATTGATGTCGTACACTCAAGTCCGGATATTATGTATGTTGGTACCGCTTCTGGCGGTTTATGGAAATCTGCTTCTGGCGGCATTACATGGGATCCTATTTTTGAAAAAGAAACGACTGCATCTATTGGAGCTGTAGCTATTCAACAGTCTAACCCGAGCGTTATTTGGGTTGGCACAGGAGAAGGTAATCCCAGAAACAGTTTAAATGGTGGGTATGGCATTTACAAATCATTAGACGGTGGAAAAAATTGGATTTTGATGGGTTTAGAAAACACGCGTCACATTCATAGAGTTATTATAGATCCAACAAACCCAGATGTCGTTTATGCAGCAGCCATAGGTTCTCCTTGGGGAGAACATCCTGAACGTGGTGTTTTTAAAACTATCGATGGAGGTAAAACCTGGAACAACATATTGTTTAGCAACAATAAAACGGGTGCAGCCGATTTAGTAATGGATCCAACTAATCCTAATAAGTTAATAGCAGCTATGTGGGAACATAAACGAGATCCTTGGTTTTTTAATTCTGGTGGTGTAGGTTCTGGTTTACATATAACTCATGATGGAGGTGAAACTTGGAAAAAAATAACAGATGAGGACGGCTTACCAAAAGGTAACTTAGGAAGAATTGGTATTGCTATTGCCGCTAATAAGCCAAATATAATTTATGCCCTTGTTGAAGCTAAAAAAAATGGCTTATATAAAAGTATTGATGGTGGTTTTAAATGGATAAAAGTAAACGACAGGTCAAGTGGTAGTGGCTTGGATGGAGAAAATGAATTTGGAGGTATAGGAAATAGACCATTCTATTATTCTGAAATATACGTAGACCCTGAAAACGAAAACCGTTTATATTCTGTATTCACCTATATAAATATGAGTGAAGATGGAGGGAAAAACTTTTCACAACTCATGCCTGCATATGGTGCAGACAACGGAGTACATCCAGATCATCATGCTTGGTGGATTCACCCAACAAACGGAGATTTTATGATTGATGGGAATGATGGCGGCATGAACATTACCAAAGATGGTGGTAAAACCTGGCAATTTATTGGAAATCTTCCTGTGGCTCAGTTTTATCATATTAATGTAGATAATGAGATTCCGTACAACGTTTATGGGGGCATGCAAGATAACGGCTCTTGGAAAGGTCCGGCGTATGTTTGGCGAGAACAAGGTATTCGCAACTCCTATTGGCAAGAAATTTCGTTTGGTGATGGTTTTGATGTGGTACCAGACAAAGAAGATGCCCGTTTCGGGTGGTCTATGAGCCAGCAAGGAAGTGTGAGTCGTTATGATTCTGAAACTGGTAATAATTATAGTGTTAAACCAACACACCCTGATGCCGATGTTACACTTCGTTTTAATTGGAATGCCGCTATAAACATGGATCCTTTTGATTCCAATACGATTTACTTTGGAAGCCAATTTGTTCATAAGTCAACAGACAAGGGACTTACCTGGAATCTTATATCGGATGATTTAACCACTAATAATCCTGAAAAATTAAAACAAAATGAAAGTGGGGGCTTAACAATAGACGCCACTGGAGCTGAGAACCATTGTACTATTCTCGTTATTGAACCTTCACCTTTAGAAAAAGACATGCTTTGGATTGGAACAGATGATGGACGGGTTCATATTACTCAAAATGGTGGGCAAACATATACAGATGTTACAAAAAATATTAAAGATTTACCAATTGGAAGTTGGATTCCGCAAATAAAAGCTTCCAATAAAAATAAAGGAGAAGCCCTTTTGATTGCTAACGATTACAGAAGATTTAACTTTACACCTTATGCCTACAGAACTAAAGATTATGGTAGAACTTGGCAACGAATTGTAGATGGAAATGATGTAAAAAGTTATACGCTCGCTATCATTGAAGATCTTGAAGAACCAAACCTCCTTTTTTTAGGTACTGATGATGGTTTATATATATCACTTAATGCCGGTGAGAAATGGATTAAATGGACAGAAGGGTTCCCAACCGTTTCAGTAAAAGATTTAATTATTCATCCTCGTGAAAACGATTTAATTATTGGGACTTTTGGCCGTGCGGCTTGGATATTAGATGATATTCGCCCGCTGCGGGCTATGGCAAAAAACAAACAAATTCTCAATCAAAAATTGGAGCTGTTTACTCCCCCTACTGCTTACTTAGCGTCGTATCAACAACCAACAGGAAGTCGGTTTGGTGGCGATGCCTTGTACCAAGGCCTAAACAGAAAAAGAGGTGCTCAAATTTCATACTTTGTCACTATAGATAAAAAAGCTGAAGATAAAAAAAACAAAAATGAAGATGAAAACACAGATGTTTCAGAAGAAAAAGACGAAGACAAAAACAGCATCAAATGGGACTCCTTGACCATGAAAATTTATGACGGCGAGCGTTTAATAAGAACCTTAAAGCAAAAAGCACCTAAAGAAACTGGTATACATAAATCGACTTGGCAACTAAATGAAAAAGGCCCGGATAGAGTTTCAAGAACCATTAGAAAGCATGATAACGAATCTGGTGGTCTTACGGTAAAGCCTGGAACTTATAAAATAGTATTGCATTTTGGAGATCAAATCTCAGAAGACGTGATTACTGTTGAAAGTGATCCTCGTTTAAATAAATCGTCAAATGCAATTGATGAAATATATAAGGTTTCCAAAAACATTGAAAGCATGACACAAACCTTAGCAGAGGCTGTTAAGCAATTAGTAGAGAGCAAACAAATTGCAGAAACATATCAATCTGAATTAAAGAAAATTGATAAAGAAAAGTATAAATATCCAATAAAAGCATCAAAAGATATCATTAAAAAAATAGAAGCTTTAATTGCGCTTTACTTAGGTAAAGAAGATAAAAGACAAGGTATTACTCGCAACCCTGAAGTCACCATTAGTCAACAGATAAGATTAGCAAATGCTTATATTAGTTCTAGACCAGATGGATTAACCTCTACAGAAACAACTTTACTTGAACATGCAACAAAAGCTTTAAAAGACGGTATAGATAAAACAAATAGCTTTTTTAATGAAGATTGGAAAACCTATAAGAACGCCATGGAAGAAATAAATATATCGCCATTCAAAGACGTGAAATCATTTAAATTAAATTAGATATGAATAAACTAGTAACCTTAGCCCTTTTGGTTTTGCTCGCATCGTGTAAAAAAAACAGCGAATCAAAAGAAGTTGTCCTTAATTTAAAACAGTACACCATTGAACAGTTCATGGATAACGAATCTGTAAATGGCGGAAGTTTTTCTCCAGACAAATCAAAATTATTAGTCTCTAGTAATCGGTCAGGGATTTACAATATGTATACAGTTCCTGTATCTGGTGGTGATTTTACGCCTTTAACAACATCGGATTCTTCATCAATTTTTGCAGTTTCTTATTTTCCAAATGATGAACGTATCCTGTATACAGCAGACGGTAATGGCGATGAAATTTATCATTTATACTTACGCAACCTAGATGGTACTATTACAGACCTAACACCAGAGGAAGGAGCAAGAACCTCTTTTAACGGTTGGGCACATGATGGAAAGAGTTTTAGTTATAGCTCAAATAAAAGAGATAAGCGCTATATGGATATTTATGAAATGACCCTAAACAACATGTCCTCAAAATTAATGTATCAAAATGAAGAAGGTTATAACCTCAATGCGGTTTCAACAGACAAAAATCTTCTGGCTTTAAGCAAAATCATTACACGTAACGAAGTTGATCTTTTCATATATAATAGAACAGACAAATCTTATACTAAAATAAATGAAAGCTTAAGCAGTAATTCTGCCGAAGATTTTTCTTTTGATGATAAAACCTTGTTTTATACAACAGATGAAGGCTCTGAGTTTTCATATGTAATGAAATATGATATTGCAACAGGCGCAAAAGAAAAAGTTCTAGAAAAACCTTGGGATATTAGTGGTAGTTACTTTACTCATAACGGAAAATACATGGTAACGTATATTAATGAAGATGGAAAAAATGCTATTGAAATTAAAGATGTAGCTTCTGGTGAAAATATTAATCTGCCAAATTTTGAAAATGGCGATATTACTGATGTTGACTTTTCAAATGATGAAAGCATAATGCGTATGTATGTTGGAGGTTCAAATAGCCCTTCAAATTTATTCACGTATAACTTTGAAACTAAAGAGCAGCACAAACTTACCAATGTGCTTAACAAAGATATTGATGCTACACATTTAGTGTCAGCAAATGTAATAAGGTTTAAATCTTTTGATGGTACAGAAATTCCTGCCATATATTATTTACCTCATCAAGCATCAACAAATACCAAGGTTCCCGCGCTTGTATTGGTTCACGGAGGTCCTGGTGGTCAAAGTAGACAAAACTTTAGTTCTTTAACTCAGTATCTTGTTAATCATGGGTATGCTGTTTTAGCAGTAAATAATAGAGGAAGCAGTGGCTATGGTAAAACGTTCTTTCAAATGGACGACTTAAATCATGGTGAAAAGGATTTACAAGATTGTGTGGAAGGTAAAAATTGGCTAGCTTCTCAAACAGAAATCGATGCTAGTAAGATTGGAATCATGGGTGGATCCTATGGCGGCTACATGACCATGGCAGCCTTAACCTATACACCAGAAGAATTTGCAGTTGGTGTTAACCTTTTTGGAGTTACCAACTGGATACGAACCCTAAAAAGTATTCCGCCATGGTGGGAATCACAAAGAATAGCGCTTTATAAAGAATTAGGAGACCCAAATTCTATCGATTCTGTTAGATTAAAACGTATTTCACCACTGTTTCATACCGATAAAGTTACCAAACCATTAATTGTTTTGCAAGGTTCTAAAGACCCACGGGTACTCCAAGTAGAATCTGATGAAATTGTAGAAGGGGTTAGGAAAAATGGAGTTCCTGTAGAATATGTTTTATTTGATGACGAAGGGCACGGGTTTGTGAAAAAAGAAAATCAAATTGAGGCTTATAGTAGAATTCTTAAGTTTTTAGACGTTTATCTTAAAAAGGAAAATGCACCGATAGATGGTGGGATACCTGTTAAAGAAATAGAAGTTGAAGTTACAAAATAAACAAAAAAAACCTCCGAAACTTCGGAGGTTTTTTTTGTTTATTCAACCCGCTTTAAACCTTCTAAATTTTCAATTCTTATTTGTTTCCCTAAAATTGAGATTAAACCTTCTTTTTTGAATTGTGATAATACACGAATTGCAGACTCGGTAGCTGTTCCAACAATATTTGCAAAATCTTCTCGAGATAATAAAACACTTAATGTTTTATCTGGGTTTATTCCAAAACTATCATGAATATAAACCAATGTTTCTGCTAAACGGTGGCGAACAGATTTTTGTGCCATATTTACTATAATATCATCCGCTTCTTTTAAATCATGTGCCATATCTTTCAAAACTTCAAACGAAAATTTTGGATTGTTTTGCAAATCATATAATAGCTCACTTTTAGGAATAAAACACACTTCCATATCATTTAAAGCAACCGCCTGTAAATTAGTCGTCTCGTCTGTTATTATAGAACGCTGTCCTATCAACTGACTTTTTACAACCAATTTAACTATTTGGTCTTTGCCATTTTCGCTTAGTTTTGAAAGCTTGCAAATACCGTCTTTAACACAATAAAAGCCATTAATAGCTTCTCCTTCTTCAAAAATAACCTCGCCTTTTTTAACAAGCCTAGAGGTTTTACAATTAGAAATTCGAACAAGCTCATCTTTTGTTAAAGATTTTAGGGCGTTAAACTGTTTTATAATACATTGCTCACACTTACTCATATACCTATTAATTGTAGTTATACAAAATTAATTAAAAATATCTAATAGACTTTTTAATTATCCATTTAGTGGAGAACTAAAAACGGTATATCGTTATAATAACTAATTTTTTTTGCTGTTGGACGAAATAAAATTTTTTGAAAATAATTTAGGTTTTTGGCTAACATACTAATTAGATTAATCCCTTGACTATCAGTAAATTTTTGCAAGGCTTCTTCTATTGGCTGATTGGTTAAAAAATGAAAACTATGTTTTTGATTACTAAAATAATCATCTAAATACTCCTTATTTTTTTGTTGATAGTCATTTAGTTCAGCGCCATTATTAATATGTAATACTTTAATTGAAGCCTTATGTGTTTCTATAATATCGGTGATTGGTTGCAATGTTTCCATGGGATAAAATATTGAAAAATCTGTAGGGAATGCAATTTCTTTTAGCGCCACATATTTAGCATTCTCTGGCACAATCAATGTTGTACATTTCACCTTTGTTATCACATTTCCAGTATTACTCCCTATAATTAATTTTTTCAAACCTGAAGCTCCTTTGGTTCCCATAACAATTAAATCTATTTTCTTTTCAGTAACCTGTTTTCTAATAGAATCAATAATATTATCATTCTCTGTAAGCGTAAAAAACCTATGTTTACCCCCTAAAGCCAAACTAGTTATTCTTTTTAAGGTTTCTTTTAAAAGTGTTTTTGAATGTTTTAGGAGCACGTCTGCTGTACCACCCTCAAATGAGTTATTAGATGTTTTTAAATACGCCAAATTATCAGCAGTATTAACATGTAACAAATAAAAGTTACAGGAGGATTTACTAAAAAAATGAAGTGCATATTCAATTGCATTCCATGAGTTTTCTGAAAAATCTGTAGGGATTAAAATATTCTTCATGCCTATTGCCTAATTAATGCAAAAGTAAAGGCGTAAGGCAAAACTATATATGACTTATATCATATTTTGTCCCTATTATGAAAAATTTAGTTTATTTGCAGAAGTTTATTAATGTCTAAAATTTTGATATTTCTACCTTCAATTTCTATAATACCCATGTCTTTAAAACTTGACAGTGTTCTAATAATGCTTTCAGTAGCTATCCCCGCAACACTAGCTAAGTCATTTCGTGAAATTCTGATGGTATCTTCTGGTTTATGATTTAGTTTTTCAGCAAATTTTAATATGGTCGCAGCAGTCCTTTTTTTAACTGAGCTATAGGCCATTTGAAGTAATTGGTCTTTTACGCCGGTAAGATCGTTGCTTAATAATTGTATTAACTCCAAAGTTATTAGATGATTACCCTTAAGTACATTTTTAAGTTCGTTTTTGGAAATTGAAATTAAAACAGAGTTTTTTATAGTTGTTGCCGTTTCTTGATAAGGCATATTTTCAGTAAACGAGGTGTACCCAAACAAATCATCTTCTTTGTATAATGCCGTAGTAAGTTCTTTTCCTTGTTCGTCTAGCTTATTACACTTTACAAAACCTTTAGATATCAGGTAAATATTATTAGAGTTTTGCCCTTCTACATAAATAACGTCACCTTTAGAATAATTAATTGTTTTCCCATTATCATCAAAGAAATTTTTCAGGTCGTTTAATGATTTCATTTCGGGCTCTTCAACCTGTTTTACATTTTCATTTACTCTTAAATCTTTTAATATTTCGGCCTTGGCTAAGCGACTCTCTATAGCGCTTAAAAGCTCTTCTTCTTCAAATGGCTTGGTAATATAATCGTCTGCACCCAAATCCATACCTTTTCTAACATCCTTACGTTCTGTTTTGGCAGATAAAAATATAAATGGAATGTGTTTGGTGTTTTCGTTATGAGAAAGCGATTCTAATACCCCATAACCATCTAGTTCGGGCATCATAATGTCGCAAACTATAATATTTGGCAATATGCTGATGGCTAATTCTAACCCTATTTTACCATTTGCTGCAGTAATAACCCTATAATTAGATAATTCCAGCAATTCTGCCGTATTCTCTCTTAAAACAATATCGTCTTCTATTAATAATATTTTGTTCATAACTTAGCTTTATTTGGTAATGTAATGGTAAACGTACTTCCTTTATTTTCTTCACTTACAAAACTTATAAAACCTCCTAAATTTTTTAAATGACTTTTAACAATATTTAATCCTATTCCTGTGCCTTGAGTAAGTAATGCATTTTCAGCTCTAAAATAGCGGTTAAAAATACTTTTTTGCTCATGGAGCGGTATTCCAATTCCATTATCTCCTATTATAACGGTGGTAAACTTTTCATCTTGATTTATTTTGATATCTACCAAAGTGTTTTCAGAGGAATATTTTAGGGCATTATGAACTAAATTGGATAGTGCCAATTCCACGATTTTTTCATCTTGAAACAAAGAGATTTCATCAATATTCTCTGGATAATTAATTTTTTGACCTTCTTTTAAAAGCATATTGGCATTATAAACCACTTCATTAACTACTTTACTTAATTTAAAAATACTGTAATTATAATTTATTTTTCCACTCTCTAATTTTTCAATAGACAAAAAGTCATTCAAAATATTATTAAGGTAGTGTACCTTTTCTGTTATCGTTTTTAAATGCTTATCTCTCTTTTCTTGCTGTTCGGTTAATTTATATTTTCCTAACAACATTGCAGATGTTAAAATCCCACTTAAAGGGGTTTTAAATTCGTGTGATACTAGCGACAAAAATTTAGTTTTTAACTCGTTAAGTTCCTTTTCTTTTTTAAGAGCCTCTTTTGTTTTATTTTGAGCGTCAATACGTTTTTTAATTTGTGCATCGCGCTCAATATTTACCTTTTTTAATTCTACAACGGTATTACTTAATTCTTGAGTACGCTCCTTAACTTTATTTTCTAAAAGAGTGTTTAGTTCTTGTAATTGAACTTCCTGTTGTTTACGTACCGAAATGTCAATCACCAAAGCCATAACAAAGGTATTTCCATTAATTTGCAAAGGGTTTAAACCAGCCTCTACTGGAAACGTACTCCCGTCTTTTCGTGCTCCATACAAATCGCGACCATTCCCCATTTGTCTACTCTGTTTCTGTTTCATGAAACCATCAAAATGAGCCCCATGGCCAGAATGATGTTCTCTTGGAATTAATATATTTAGTGGCTGATAAAGTAGCTCCTTTTTGCTATACCCAAACATGCGTTCTGCAGATTCATTTGTAGACACAATTTTTTGATGACTATCTACAACTATGACGCCTTCTGAAACGGCTTCAAAAAGGACGTTAAAAACATCTTTATCGTTCTCCAACATTAACCTATACGTTTTTGAGATTTGTTACAAAGGATTAAAATTTTAAACCTTTTTTCATTAGTAAAAGACCGAAAAGAACATAATTGTTTCCTGTTAATTTTTTCACACTTAGTCATACCTTTTTATTGAAGTAGCGTAAAATTAAGGAAAATATGACAAATATCATATTTAAAAATACATCAATTATTAATTTTGCTACAGGTATAATTGAGCAAATAATAAATGATTAAAAGCACATGTTTTCACTGTGGTTTAGATGCTACGTCTTCTAAAATCACGTTTAATGATAAATCCTTTTGTTGTAATGGCTGTAAGACTGTTTACGAAATTTTTTGTGTAAACGATTTAACCTGCTATTACGATTTACAACAAGCCCCTGGTGCAAGCCCTAAAGATATTGAAGGCAAATACAACTTTTTAGAGAACACCAAAATTATTGAGCAATTACTGGAGTTTAATGATGGCGAGACCCAAATAATCACTTTATATATTCCCCATATTCATTGCAGTTCGTGTATCTGGATTTTAGAAAATCTAAATAAATTAAACCCAGCTATTAGTGACTCGATTGTAAACTTTGGC
The DNA here is from genome assembly GCA_051275695.1 of Mariniflexile sp. Lineage (GTDB taxonomy): Bacteria > Bacteroidota > Bacteroidia > Flavobacteriales > Flavobacteriaceae > Mariniflexile. Next base: position 52,279 of record JBNMNO010000001.1, on the reverse strand, counting down.
AAAAAAACAGTAAGAGCCTCTTTCAATTCTAAAGCAATTTCTTTAAAAAATCTAGTAACCTTATTAAGTAGTATTGGTTATGAACCGTTTATAAGTTTAGATGATTATAGCGTTGGAAAAAAGCACATAGACCGATCGTTAATTTACAAATTAGGCGTTGCAGGTTTTGCTTTTGGAAATGTTATGTTTCTATCGTTTCCTGAATATTTTGAAGTGGGCGAGTTTTGGTTAGAGCAATTTAAACCCATGTTTAGATGGCTCATGTTTGCTTTTTCGCTACCCGTTGTTTTTTATTCGGCTCAGGACTATTTTATTTCGGCCTACAAAGGGCTTCGTTCCAAAATATTAAATATCGATGTTCCCATAGCACTAGGTGTTAGTGTTCTATTTATTAGAAGTACAGTCGAAATTAGTTTCGATTTAAGTTCTGGCTTTTTTGATAGTTTAAACGGACTTATTTTCTTTTTACTTCTTGGGAAATTTTTTCAACAAAAAACATATGCCTTTTTATCCTTTGAACGTGATTACAAATCGTATTTCCCTATCGGAATAACCAAGATTACTAATGGTGGAAATGAAGAATCTATTCAGGTTTATGATATTAAAAAGGGCAACCGACTTTTAATTAGAAATGAAGAACTTATTCCTGTTGATTGTATTTTGATAAAAGGAAATGCTCGGATAGATTATAGTTTTGTTACGGGAGAATCTAAAACAGTTTCAAAACAATCTGGTACTAAATTATTTGCTGGTGGGAAACAATTGGATGGCAGTATTGAGGTGGATGTTTTAAAATCTGTTGAACAAAGTTATTTAACACAACTTTGGAGCAACGATGTGTTTAAAAAAGATAAATCGTTAGCCTTTACAAATATCACCAATCAAATAAGTAAACACTTTACTATTAGCCTTTTAATAATCGCTTTTCTGTCTACAACCTTTTGGCTACTAACAGACTCTAGTAAAGCAATAAACGTTTTTACTTCGGTATTAATTATTGCCTGCCCCTGCGCCTTGGCTTTAGCGGCCCCGTTTACTTTTGGGAATATATTACGCATTTTAGGTAAGAAAAAATTCTATTTAAAAAACGCTAGTGTTATCGAGCAATTAGCAAAAATTGACACTTTAATATTTGATAAAACCGGTACCATAACCGCTAATAAAGAAACCACCATAAACTATGAGGGTTTGGAACTTTCAAAAGACGAACAAACCTTATTAAAAAGTACTTTACGTGGTTCTAATCATCCTTTAAGCAGATCGCTTTATGAACTTTTAAACCAACATAATATTGTTACATTAGATACTTACCAAGAACGTTTAGGCAAAGGTATTGAGGCTTCTTATAATAGTAATAATATAAAAGTAGGGTCGGCTCCTTTTGTTGGCTTTTCCACCGAAACTGCTACCCTGAATACCACGGTTCATGTAAGTACCAACCATCAATACAAAGGAAAATTCATTTTTTATAATGCTTATAGAAAAGGACTTTCACACTTATTCAAATCACTAAAAAAAGACTTCGATTTAGTAATTCTTTCTGGAGACAATGAAGGTGAAAGAGAAAATTTAACCAAATTACTCCCAACAAAAACTAAATTACTTTTTAACCAAAAACCTGAAGATAAATTAGAGTACATAAAATACCATCAAAGTGAAGGTGCCAATGTACTCATGATAGGTGATGGCCTAAACGACGCAGGCGCCTTGGCGCAAAGTCATGTTGGTATTTCCATTTCAGAAAATGTAAATGTTTTTTCTCCCGCCTGCGATGCTATTTTGGATGCTTCAAAATTTAATCAATTATACCATTATATTAAAGTATCAAAATCTGCTATAAAAATTATTAAATGGAGTTTTGTGTTTTCGTTTTTCTATAATTGTATAGGCCTTTATTTTGCAATAACAGGCCAGTTAGCCCCTGTTGTAGCGGCCATTTTAATGCCTTTAAGTTCCATCAGTATTGTTGCGTTTACAACCATTGCAACAACTATTTTGACCAGGAAATTAGAGTGATTTTTAAAAACTTAACTAGAAACTAAAACATGACAGATGTCATGTTTTAGGAAATCATATGAAAGTACTTTTGAACCCTAACTTCAAATAGGTATGAGTGTTATTTATGTATTATTAACTATAAGCATTAGCGTAGCTGTTGTTTTTTTTATAGCCTTTATTATAGCTGTGAAAAAAGGCCAGTTTGATGATGGCTACACCCCTTCTGTCCGGATGCTGTTTGAAGACGAACTCGTTAAAGAAAAATCCGATAAATCCAAAAAATCAATACGAACCAATAAAGATTAACATTTACAATTATGGAAATGCAACAATTTCATTACGATAATAAAATCGTTACAAAATTCCTCTATGCCACCATAGTTTTTGGTGTAGTGGGAATGTCGGTAGGTTTACTACTGGCATTTATGTTTTTATTCCCAAACCTAACCGATGGTATTTCATGGCTTAGTTTTGGTCGTTTAAGACCATTACATACCAATGCCGTTATTTTTGCATTTGTGGGAAATGCCATGTTTGCTGGTATTTACTACTCACTACAGCGTTTGTTAAAAGCACGTATGGCAAGCGACCTTTTAAGTAATATTAATTTTTGGGGATGGCAGCTTATTATAGTTGCAGCAGCCATTACCCTGCCATTAGGAATTACAACTTCTAAAGAATATGCCGAATTAGAATGGCCAATAGATATAGCCATTGCTTTAATCTGGGTTGTTTTCGGTGTTAATATGATTTGGACCATTTTAAAACGAAGACAACGCCATTTATATGTTGCCATTTGGTTTTACATCGCTACGTTTGTAACAGTTGCAGTACTTCATATTTTTAATAGTTTAGAACTTCCTGTTAGCGCATTAAAATCTTACTCGGTATATGCTGGGGTTCAAGATGCTTTGGTGCAATGGTGGTACGGCCATAACGCCGTGGCATTCTTTTTAACCACACCGTTTTTAGGGTTAATGTATTATTTTGTTCCTAAAGCAGCAAACAGGCCTGTGTATTCGTATAGACTTTCTATTGTTCACTTTTGGTCGTTAATCTTTATATATATCTGGGCAGGCCCTCATCATTTATTATATACTGCTTTACCTGAATGGGCACAAAACTTAGGTGTTGCATTTTCAGTTATGTTATTAATGCCTTCTTGGGGTGGTATGATAAACGGATTGTTGACTTTACGTGGCGCTTGGGATAAAGTACGCACCGACCCTGTTTTAAAATTCTTTGTGGTGGCTATTACTGGGTATGGTATGGCAACTTTTGAAGGTCCAACATTATCATTAAAAAATGTTAATGCCATTACTCACTTTACCGATTGGATTATAGCCCACGTGCATGTTGGTGCTTTAGCTTGGAACGGTTTTATGGCATTTGGTATTATTTATTACTTAATTCCTCGCTTATTTAAAACAAAATTGTTCTCAACCGGTTTAGCCAATTTGCATTTCTGGTTGGGTACTTTAGGTATAATAATGTACACATTACCATTATATGTCGCTGGATTTACACAGGCAAGTATGTGGAAACAATTCAATCCAGACGGTACATTAACGTATGGCAACTTTTTAGAAACTGTTACCGAAATTATGCCCATGTATTGGATGCGTGCTATTGGTGGAACCTTATATATAGCAGGTATGTTTATTTTGGTTTACAACATTATTGTAACCATTAAAAATGGCAAAAAAGTTGAAGACGAATTGGCAGAAGCACCCGCATTAGAACGCGTTACCAAAAAACGTACTAGTGGTGAAGCGTGGCATTCTTGGTTAGAACGCAGACCCGTACAATTAACGCTTTTAGCAACTGTAGCTATTTTGATAGGGGGAATTATTCAGATTGTTCCAACAATTATGGTAAAATCTAACATTCCAACAATAGCAAGTGTAAAACCCTATACGCCTTTAGAGTTGGAAGGACGCGATATTTATATACGAGAAGGTTGTGTGGGTTGTCATTCCCAAATGGTACGTCCATTTAGAAGTGAGGTAGAACGTTATGGTGAATATTCTAAAGCTGGTGAATATGTTTACGATCACCCCTTTTTATGGGGAAGTAAACGTACAGGGCCAGACTTACACAGAATAGGGGGTAAATATTCTGACAACTGGCACTTTAACCATATGTACGATCCACAAAGTACCTCATCGGGTTCTATCATGCCTCGTTATTCATGGTTAATTAAAAATAAATTGAATAAATCATTAACCGAAGATAAGATGAAGGCGATGGCAACTCTTGGAGTTCCTTATTCTGATGACGAGATTGCCTATGCGCAATCAAATATGTTGGCTCAGGGTACAAAAATTGAAGAAAACTTATATTCAGATCCAGATTTTGTGAATTCGTATGAAGCAGACAAAAAATATGCCGCTGAAAATGGTGAAGTATTTGTTGAAATGAAAAATCGTGAAATAGTTGCTATTATAGCATATTTACAACGATTAGGTACCGATATTCATGTAGAAACAACTCAAAACTAACTATAAACACTTAGAAACATGTTAAAATTTATAAAAGGTTATATGACAAGTATTGATGGTGTAGAAATTTACCCAATCATTTCATTACTCATATTTTTCACATTTTTTTTGGGGCTCTTTTTATGGGTATTTACCGCTAAAAAAGACTATATAAAAACCGTTAGCAACCTTCCATTAGATAACCAAAACCAAACAGAACTATGAGACGTTTCATTCCATCTTGGGTAAGAGTACCCGTTGTATTCTTCATCATTTTCGGAGTTGTAGAATACGTTATTGATTCTGGCGACAAACCAGCATTTATAAAATATCCAGCTGTACTACTTTTTCTTTTATTAATACTCTTAATTTTAATTGCTATTGAAGCCATAATAGGCGCCTTGGAAAATGTGATGCTTTACAAATTAGATGAAGAAGCCAAAGCACGCTTTTTAGCTGAGAAAGAACAACCTTTTAAATTTACTTGGTTAACAAACCTTTACACAAAATTAGTAGGTAAAACAAAACCGATTGAAGAAGAAGGTGAAATTATATTAGACCATAACTATGATGGCATTAGAGAATTAGATAATAATTTGCCACCATGGTGGATTTGGGGGTTTTATGCTTCTATTGTTTTTGCTGCTATTTACCTATTAAGATTTCATGTATTTAATGGCCCTACACAAATAGACGAATTAGAAACTGAATTGGCACAGGCAAAACTATCGGTTGAAGAATACAAAAAAAATGCAAAAGATTTAGTAGATTTTAATACGGTAGAATTATTAACTGATGCGTCTGATATTAATGCAGGAAAAACCATTTTCGAAACCACCTGTGTGGCATGTCATATGGCTGACGGAGGTGGTGGTATTGGACCAAATTTAACCGATAAATACTGGATTTTTAAAGGTGATATTAAAACGATATTCCATACAGTTTCTGAAGGCGGACGTTCTGGAAAAGGTATGATTGCCTGGAAACAAGAATTAAAACCAGTAGAAATGGCACAGGTGTCAAGCTATGTTTTAAGCTTACAAGGTACAACTCCTGCAAATCCTAAAGCTCCGGACGGAGATCTTTGGGAAGATGCTGAGCTACCAACTCTAGAAATAAACACAACTCGAGCCGATACTTTAATAACTAATTCAAATTAAACTATTTCCAAGAACCAAGAATAAAATTATAACGATTTAGCTTTTTTATTCTTGGTTCTTTTTTAAATTTTAAAAAATGGAAACCCCAAATAACGAAGTATTCAGAGATTCTATAGCAACCATAGATGAAAAAGGAAAGCGTGCTTGGGTTTTTCCAAAAAAACCAAGTGGTAAGTTTTACAAATACAGAAAACTGGTTAGCTACTTTTTAATAGCGTTTTTATTCTTATCACCATTTATAAAAATAAACGGCAATCAGTTTTTAATGTTTAATGTATTAGAACGCCGTTTTAATATTTTCGGATTTCCATTTTGGCCACAAGACTTTTATTTATTTGTAATCTCCATGCTTATTGGGGTTGTTTTTATTACATTATTTACGGTGGCTTTTGGGCGTATTTTTTGTGGCTGGATTTGCCCGCAAACTATTTTTATGGAAATGGTTTTCCGCCGAATTGAATACTGGATTGAGGGTGATAGAGGCAAACAAATTCGTTTATCTAAACAACCTTGGAATGCTGAAAAAATTAGAAAAAAAGGATTAAAATTAATTATCTTTTTAATCATTTCTTTTATCATAGCCAATGTTTTTTTAGCGTACCTAATAGGAAGCGATAAACTAATTAAATATATAACTGATGGCCCGTTAAACCATATTAACAATCTTGTTTCATTACTTATTTTTACGGCGGTCTTTTATTTTGTTTTTGCTTGGTTTAGAGAACAGGTGTGTATAATAGCTTGTCCTTACGGACGACTACAAGGCGTTCTTTTAGACACAAAATCGATTGTCGTGGCCTACGACCACAAACGTGGTGAACGTGAAAATGGCAGAAAAAAAATTAGAAAAAATGAAGACAGAGAAGCTTTAGGACATGGTGATTGTATTGATTGTTTTCAATGTGTACATGTATGCCCAACAGGAATTGATATTAGAAATGGTACGCAACTAGAATGTGTAAATTGTACCGCTTGTATTGATGAGTGTGATAGCATTATGGAAAGCATTAAATTACCCAAAGGTTTAATACGTTACACCAGTGAAGAAAATATTGAAGACAAAACCCCTTTTAAACTTACAGCGAGAATAAAAGGTTATATAGCAGTGCTAACCATTTTAATTGGTTTGCTAACGGGTATGTTGTTTTTAAGAAATGATGTAGAAGCTACGGTTTTAAGGTTACCAGGACAGTTATTTGAACATAAAGAAAACAATATTATTAGTAATGTTTTTACTTATAAATTAGTTAACAAAACTAGGAATGATATTGAACATGTAAGTTTCAAATTATTATCGCATAAAGGAACATTAAAATTAGTATCAACTAGTGATAGTTTTATTGTTCCGGGTCAAGGTATAGCAAAAGGCACCTTGTTTGTTGAAATTAATAATGCCATCCTTAATGGTGATAGAAACAAAATAAAGATTGGTGTTTATCAAGGTGATAATTTGATTGAAACAACGACAGCTAATTTTTTAGGCCCGAGGAGCTTTAAATAAGTTGTTAGTATTTAGTTGCGGTATTGAGTTAGTTTGGAAATGCATAAGTGATTTAAACTTTTGTTGGAACAATATATAAAATAAACGTCATTACCAGGAGGCACGACAAAGTAATCTTTTCGTTTTAAAAAGATTCCCACATCACGCCCATAAGCGTGATTCGCAATGACGAAAAAAAAATAGGATTGAAGCATGCTGTTGGCATTTAGCTGGCGGATAGGTGCATTAGGGATTGGGGCGGCATCCTTTTTAAAACATGCCTAAAACAAACATGATAAGAACGAAAAATTGGCAGATTGCAACGTTCCTCGTCCTTCACGATGAGGTTTTAAAAAGATATAGCCGAAAGCCCGACCTGAGGTAACGAGGGGAATGCCATAAAAAAAAAAGATACTAATGAGATTCTAAACACCCTTAGACTGCGCTGAAGGTGATATTTTAGAAATTAAATAATAAGATTATGAAATTTAATTGGGGTACTGGAATTGTTTTAGCATTTATGGGGTTTATTAGCTTTATAATGTATTTTATTATTACTGTGAATATTGACAGTACATACAAACACGACTTGGTAACGGAAGATTATTATGCGGAAGAATTGGATTATCAAAATGACATAAATAAACTGGAGCATTCTAAAACCTTAAGTATAAATATTAAGTATACAATAACCCCTGAGGGATTGACAATTGAATTCCCAGAAAATATTGATGCTGCAAAAATAACTGGAAATGTGTTCCTATATAGACCATCTAACAAACAATTAGACTTTGATACGGCTATTTCATTGTCTAATCATTATTTGCTCATACCTGACAAACGTTTGGTAGATGGTCGTTGGAACATTCAAGTAGATTGGCAATATAACGGGGATTCTTATTTATTTAAAGAATCTATAAATTATTAATATGTTTTTATCGGCATTAGTTTTAGGGTTATTGGGTAGCTTTCACTGCATTGGCATGTGTGGCCCTATTGCCTTTATGCTTCCAGTTGATAGAACTAATACTTTTAAAAAAGTTTCTCAAATTACTATTTACCATGTTGGCAGACTTTTAGCTTATAGTTTTATCGGGCTTATTTTTGGGCTTATTGGGAAAAGTCTGTACATATTTGGGTTTCAGCAACAACTTTCTATTGCAATAGGTGTTTTAATGATTGCCGTTGTTTTAATTCCCAAAACCGTATTTAATAACTATAATTTCTCAAAACCTATTTATAAAGCAATTTCAAAAGTGAAATCGGCTTTAGGAAATGCTTTTAAAAGAAAAACCGCCGACACGTTTTTAACCATTGGTTTTCTTAACGGTTTTTTACCTTGCGGATTGGTTTATGTGGCGGTATTTGGTGCTATTGCCGGAGGAAATGCTTTTGATGGCATGTTGTATATGGCTATTTTTGGACTGGGTACCATTCCTTTAATGACTACTGCCATTTATTTTAGTCACTTTTTAAAAGGTGCGGTAAGGCAAAAAATTCAAAAAGCCATTCCTGTTTTTGTGGTACTTATTGGTATTTTATTTGTACTTCGTGGGTTGGGTCTAGGGATTCCTTACATCTCTCCTGCTCCTGTTTATGATGTAGTTTCTAATAGTATGGATTGCCACTAATCTATTTCTTTTCTTATTTACACATAACTTCTTATAACAAATTAATTAAAGTATAAAAGTTAAATAATTTATAAAAAAAAAATCGTTTATTTTTATTTTTAATAGTAATACTATTATATTTGCAGTTAAATTATTTAATTATGCAAAATGTACTATCTAATTTAAAAATAATAGTTCCTGAAAAAATTTATGTAAAAGACCCAGAATCTTCCATACTTGGAAAGCGTATTGTGGAACATAGTATAATATTAATTGACAAGATAGGTTTTGATACTTTTACTTTTAAAAAATTAGGCGTACTCATTGGCTCAAATGAAAGTTCTATTTATCGCTATTTTGAAAGTAAGCATAACCTTTTATTATACCTTTCTTCTTGGTATTGGGCTTGGATTGAATACCAACTGGTGTTTGAAACGCATAGTATTTCAGATAAAAAAGAAAAACTAAAAATAGCCATAGATATAGTTTCTAGAACCACAAAAAAAGATTCTAAATTTAGTCACATTAATGAAGTTTTTTTAAATAATATTATCATAAATGAAAACTCAAAATCATTTTTAACCAAAGAAGTTGATCAGGAAAATAAAGATGGCTATTTTGTTGTTTACAAACGTATTGTGCAACGTTTACGTGATATGATTCAAGATGCTGAACCCAATTATCCGTTTGCCTCTTGTCTTGCCAGCACCATCATTGATGGAAGCTTACATCAGCATTTTTTAAAAGATCATTTTACCTCTATAACAGATTGTAAATCGGACGTAAATCCAAGTGAATTTTTTATAAACTTAACTTTAAACACTTTAAAACTTTAACTTATGATGCAACCAAACATTTCCCCTTGGCAACGTTTTATGGGGTTATTACAACTTGAAAAAAGGGATATTTTACAAGTTTTTTATTACGCTATTTTTTCTGGAATTGTTGCATTGTCTTTGCCCTTGGGCATTCAAGCCATTATCAACTTAATACAAGGTGCTCAAATATCAACCTCATGGACTGTTTTAGTTGTTTTAGTAACTCTGGGTGTTGCATTTTCTGGAATTTTACAACTTATGCAATTGCGTATTATTGAAACCATCCAGCAACGCATTTTTATGCGTGCTTCTTTCGAGTTAAGTTATCGTTTTCCTAAGATAAAAATGTCGGAACTTAGAAATTATTATCCCCCAGAACTAGCCAACCGTTTTTTCGATACTCTAACCATTCAAAAAGGATTATCTAAAATATTAATAGATGTGCCAAGTGCCATTTTACAAATATTATTTGCTCTTATACTGCTATCATTTTATCATCCATTTTTTATTGTTTTCGGAATATTACTTTTAACACTCATTTTTATAGTTTTTAAATACACCGCTATTAAAGGTCTAGAAACCAGTCTTAAAGAATCTAAAAACAAATACAAAGTTGTTCATTGGATTCAAGAAATAGCACGAGCAACTATAAGTTTTAAACTTTCTGGAAACACCAACTTGGCTTTAACCAAAAATGATTATTTAGTATCTGAATATTTACAATCTAGAGAAAATCACTTTAAAATTTTAGTTTTTCAATTTATACAAATGATAAGCTTTAAAGTTTTAGTAACTGCAAGTTTGTTATCAATTGGAGGTGCGTTGGTGCTCAACCAAGAAATGAATATTGGACAATTTGTTGCTGCCGAAATTATTATCATACTTGTTATTGCTTCAGTTGAAAAATTAATATTAGGATTAGAATCGTTTTACGATGTTCTAACTTCTATAGAGAAATTAGGACAAATTTCAGATAAGGCTTTAGAAGAACAAGAAGGTGAAAAACCAGATTTCAAAGATTATCTTAAGATAGAATTAAATGAAGTTTCGTATCGAGTGCCAAACAGAGATTCTCCTATTTTGTATAATATTTCGCTTAACATACATGCGAAAAGTAGAATTTTAATTCTTGGTGAAAGTGGTTCTGGAAAATCGACATTATTACGCCTTATTTCTGGTATTACGGAAGCAACAGCAGGTCATATTTATGTTAATAACACTTCTATTAACAGTTTAAATTTAAACCATTATAGAGCACAATTGGGTTTATCCCTAACAGAGGAGACACCTTTTGAAGGTTCCATTAAAGATAATTTAACTTTTGGAAACGCTATCATTACAGATGATGAGCTTTTTGATGTCTTACTTAAAATTGGTCTTATGGATTTTGTAAAAGAACAACCTAAAGGCCTGCAAACGGTTTTATATCCAGACGGTAAACAAATGTCGCATACGGTTTCTAAAAAAATTATTTTGGCTAGAGCTATTTTAAAAAAACCGAAAGTGCTCATTTTAGAAGATGCACTAGATCGCTTTAACCCTACTGAAACAAATGCTATTATCAATTATTTATCTCATAAAGATAGACCCTGGGCCCTTATTGTAGTAAGCAGTAGCGGTAGTTGGAAATCCAAATGTACCGAAATAATTCAACTAGAAAAAGGTGAAATAAAAATATAAATCATGCTTAACATATCTCATAACTCAATAAACAAAAAGGTAGATTTACAGGTTTATAAATCTGCGCAGAATATATTCAATAAAAAATATTACAAAATCTTTAATAGATTTTTACTAGCCTTTGCTATTATTTTAATTATTGTACTTTTTTTACCATGGACACAAAACATTACAGGTCAAGGTCTGGTAACTACATTAAAACCCAATCAGCGACCGCAAACTATACAATCTCAAATTCCAGGTCGTATTGAAGAATGGTTTGTTCAAGAGGGTAATTTTGTAAAAAAGGGTGATACTATTTTAAGGATTTCTGAGGTAAAAAGTGAGTATTTTGATGCCAAATTAGTTGAAAGAACTAACGATCAAATACAAGCCAAAACATCGTCGGTTGAGGCTTACCAATCTAAAGTAGGTGCTTTAAACAGGCAAGTTTCAGCAATACTTAATGAGCAAAAACTAAAACTTGAACAGACCAAAAACAAGCTCATACAAGCGCATCTAAAAGTAAAAAGCGACAGTATCGATTTAGAAGCTGCCAAAACAAATATAAGTATTGCCGAACGTCAATTCAATCGTATTCAAACCTTACAAGACGAAGGCTTAAAAGCGGTAAAAGATGTGGAGGAAAAACGATTAAAATTTCAAGAAACACAGGCTAAACTTATATCTCAAGAAAACAAGTATCTAGCCAGTAAAAATGAAGTGATTAATGCGCGAATAGAGTTATCCAGAATTAACGCTGAGTATACCGATAAAATATCGAAAGCTCAAAGCGACATGTTTACAGCGCAATCTAGCCAATTTGACACAGAAGCTCAAGTAACCAAACTGGAAAATGATTATACTAATTATAAAATGCGAAATGACCTCTTATATGTTACTGCACCAGTAAATGGTTATATAAATAAAGCATTACAAGGTGGTATTGGTATTACCTTTAAAGAAGGTGAAGCTTTGGTAGGCATTATGCCATCACAATACGATTTAGCAGTTGAAACCTTTGTAAGACCTATTGATTTACCGCTTTTACACATTGACGAAAATGTTCGTGTACAGTTTGACGGGTGGCCTGCCATTGTATTTAGCGGATGGCCCAATGTAAGTTATGGAACCTACGGTGCCAAGGTAGTCGCCATTGAAAACTTCATTAGTCCTAATGGTAAATATCGTGTATTACTGGCTCCTGATAAAGATGACCATACTTGGCCCGAACCCATACGTGTAGGTTCTGGAGCGCGTACTATTGCATTATTAGAAGATGTTCCTATTTGGTTTGAGCTATGGCGCCAAATTAATAGCTTCCCTCCTAACTACTATCAACCAGAAGGCACTAATAAATCAGCTAATAAAGACGCAAAATAATGAGAATTCTTTTACTAAATATCATGTTGTTGTTGAGTGGTATTGCCATGGCTCAAGATAGTACTTCGGTAATTACACTGTCTGAATATTTGGGGTACGTAAAAACATTCCACCCCATTGTAAAGCAAGCAAACCTAATAATAAATGAAAGTGAAGTAAAACTCATGAAAGCCCGTGGTGCATTCGACCCAACATTAGAGGTAGATTTTGATAGAAAAAAGTTTAAAAATACAGAATATTATGACAAACTAAATGCAGCATTTAAAATACCAACTTGGTATGGCATAGAATTAAAAGGGAATTTTGAAGAAAATGATGGGTTCTTTCTAAACCCAGAAGCAACTATTCCAGAAGATGGCTTATACAGTGTTGGGGTTTCTGTATCGGTAGCTCAGGGCTTTTTAATCAATAAGCGCATGGCAATGCTAAAACAAGGCAAACTGTTTGTTAAACAGGCAAAAGTAGACAGACAATTACTTGTGAACAACATTTTGTACGAAGCAACACTAACCTATTTTAATTGGTTAAAAACCTATAACGAAAAACGGGTTTTTGAAGATTTTTTAGTAAATGCCGAAGTACGCTTTAATGGTATAAAAATGAATTATGAAGTAGGAGAAATGTCGGCTATTGATACACTAGAAGCACGTATAGCCTTAAATGACCGAAAATTAAATCTTGAAAAATCTCGTATCAAATATATTAAAGCATCCTTAGAATTGTCAAATTATTTATGGCTGAATGATAACATGCCCATTGAAATTAAAGCCCATATCATTCCCAGCACCAATACAATTGAAACCATTGATGAAACACTAAATACTTCGGAACTCCAAATGGAAAACTTAGATTTAGAAAACCATCCTAAGCTACTATCCTTAGATTATAAATTTCAAAGTTTAACCGTTGAAAAACGCCTGCAGCTAAATAATTTACTTCCTAAAATAGATTTGCAATACAATTTTTTATCACAAACCCCAGAAGTCACACAATCTTTTAGCACTTCGGCATATAAAAGTGGACTAAATATTAGTTTTCCTTTATTTTTAAGAAAGGAACGCGCTGATTTGAAATTAGCAAAGCTAAAGTTGCAGGATACAGAATTTGAAATTAAAAGCACTAAAGTAGGTTTAAAAAATAAAATAGATGCAATAAACCAAGAATTGGATTCTTATATTTTACAAAACAACTATACTCGAGTTATTGTTGAAGATTACAATACGATGCTAACCGCCGAAGAGCGCAAGTTTTTCTTAGGAGAAAGTTCGCTGTTTTTAGTAAACTCAAGAGAAGCAAAACTCATAGATGCTAAACTAAAAGCCATTGAACTTGAAAACAACTTTTTCAACACAAAAGCCAGCTTATTTAATGTTTTAGCTCCTTCCATAGAATAAAAAAAAGGGAATAGCTAATAATTAACTATCCCCTTTTCAAATTAGTCACCTTTATTAATTATTTTATTTAATTTTAAATGTTATTACTGGTAATGTTGCATGATTTGCTACATCTTCACCTACACTACCTTCAAAAAAATGTGACAATCCCTTTTTTCCATGTGTTGGTATGGCAATAATATCTGCACCAATATTCGTGGCGTAATTTAAAATACCTCCTTCTACTGTATAATCTGATACATAATGAACATCTTTCATTCTTTCTAAATTTTTATCAGCTTTCGAAAAGAAATTAACCACAAGTTTTTCAATTTCCAAGGAGCTTTTAAATCGCTCATTTGGTAAATTAACATAAACTAAATGTAGTTTCGAACCTATAGTATTGAACATTTTAACAGCCTTTAAATAGGATTTTATAGCGTCTTCGGCAAAATCGCAGGCAAAAACAACGGTTTCAAAATTTATATCTGTTACTTTATTTTTCACTATAAGCACTGGAATATCTGCATATCGCACAACCCTTTCAGTATTAGATCCTATAAAAAACTCTTTAGCTCCACTAGAGCCATGAGAACCCATAACTATTAGATCGGCATCATTTTGTTGTGCCACATTGTTTACTTCGCTAAATACCTTGAAATGTTTTATTATACGGGTTACTTTTAAGCCCTTCAAATACTCTTTATCAAGAAAATTTTCGAATTTTTGTTCTGAAAGTTTATAAAAATAGACTGCCTTCTCGTGTTGCAAACCATCTGAAGCGGTTAACATAAGATCAGACATTTCTAACATGTGCAATGCTAAAATTTCTGCATTGTTTTTTTTTGCCAATTTCGCTGCGGTTCTAAGGGCATATTCTGAGTGTTCAGAAAAATCAATAGGTACAATAATTTTTTTCATCTGATCTTTTTTTAATTAAACAGTCATAGAAAACAACTGCGTATTTGGTTGTTTTCGTTGTAATAATAAATCGAATGCCATACAAATATTTCTAACAAATGGCTGGCCTTTTTTAGTAACTTCTATAGTATTTGCATTTATAGAGAGTAAACCATCAACTTCCATTTCTTTTAATTTTATTAACACTTCTGGAAGCTCAGTAAAATAAAGTGAATTTTGCGACCAGCTTGTTTTAAACTGGCACATTAAATTTAGTATATGTTTTCTAATAATTAGGTCTTCCTGACTTAAACTATGCCCTCTATATACGGGGATAATATTTTCTTTTAATAAATGATAATAGGTCTCCATGCTTTTTTCATTCTGTGCAAATCCGTACCAGCTGTCGCTAATGGAAGACACACCCAAACCAATCATAGCCAGTGTCTTTGAAGCTGTATAGCCCATAAAATTTCTATGTAACTTACCCTTTAACATCGATTTATAAAGCGAATCTGAAGAAAGCGCAAAATGATCCATCCCAATTTCATGATAGCCTACCTGGGCCAGTAACTGTTTACCTAGCTCATATTGCCGTCTTTTTAATTCTGGTTCAGGCAAATCACTATCATTAAACCCACGTTGTCCGTTACCTTTAATCCAGGGCACATGTGCATAACTGTAAAAAGCTAACCTATCGGGCAGCAATTCTTTGGTTTTTAAAATGGTTTCCGTAACGTGTTCTATGGTTTGAAAAGGTAATCCGAAAATAATATCGTGGCCTACAGATGTATAACCTATTTCTCTGGCTAAATTGGTTGCAAGTTTTACGTTTTCAAAAGGTTGAATTCTATGAATGGCTTTTTGTACGGTTTCGTTATAATCTTGCACCCCATAACTTACACGATTAAAACCAACATCAAAAAGTGCTTGTAAATGCTCGCGCGTCGTATTATTTGGGTGGCCTTCAAAACTAAACTCATGATTTTCGGCTAGTACTGAATGTTGTAAAATTCCATTAATTAATCGTTTTAAATTTTCAGGACTAAAAAAAGTGGGGGTTCCGCCACCAAGGTGTATTTCTTTAATAATGGGCTTTTCATCAAACAATGCCAAATATAAACTCCACTCTTTTAATACAGCATTTATATACGGAGATTCTACATCATGCTGTTTTGTAATGCGCTTATTACAACCACAAAAGGTACATAAACTTTCGCAATAAGGTAAATGAATATACACACTTATGCCTTCTTTTGAATTACTTTCCTTAAACGATTTTATTAAAGATGATTTCCAATTTTTAAGCGAAAACGTCTCCTGATTCCAATACGGAACCGTTGGATAACTCGTATACCGCGGTCCCGCTACATTGTATTTATTAACTAATGAACTATACATACCTAACTTTTATATCTCAAAAGTATAGCAATGCTTCATTTAAAAACATGATATATGTCATGAAGAATATTTGCAATTCCTATTATAAAGCATTAACTTTCGATAAATTAAAAATACCTAAAAAATGAAAAAATTAAGTTTATTGACATTAACTTTAGCATTAAGTATTATTTCATGCAAAAATGTAAATAAAGAAAAAACTACCCTAAAGGCAGAAACTATTGAAACTAAAACTGTAGCACCTAAAAGTCTTACTATAAATTTAAATCCAAAAAGTGATAGTAATGCAACTGGAACTATTGATTTTACTGAAGAAAATGGTACGGTTAGCATGACAGCCACTTTAAGCGGTTTAGAACCTGGAGTGCATGCTATTCATATACATCAATCGTCTGATTGTACTTCTCCTGACGGAAAATCGGCAGGGGGCCATTGGAATCCTACAAATCAACCTCACGGAAAATGGGGTGCAGAAACTGGTTACCACAAAGGCGATATAGGCAATTTTACGGCAGACGAAAATGGTAACGGGACTATTTCCGTTACAACGAACGAGTGGTGTATTGGTTGTGGCGATGACACCAACGACATTATTGGAAGAGGTATTATTGTTCACGCAGGTGTAGACGATTTTACTACCCAACCAACTGGTGATGCCGGTGGGCGTGTGAGTTGTGGTGGTATTATTGAATAAAATAATGTAACCCTAATCAAAAAAGCCACTTTTTTAAGTGGCTTTTTTGATTATTCTCTTTTGTTATAACAATATTAACAAGCAAATACTGCATTAAACTCTTATTTATTTGTCTTAATTTATTAAATTAGTTATGAACTAATGTTACACAAACACTTCGGCCTCTATTACAAAAAAAATAAAAATGATTTCGTAAAACCCCGACAAAACCTTTTTAAGAAGTTACAATAGAGAAATACATAATTAATTACAAGTATGCAAAAAAAAATGAAGCCTGCGAATCACAGGCTCCATTTTTTTTAATTTATTGTATTGGATTAATTACATCCCTTCCATCTCAGGCTTTGTCGAGACATTCATATCACGAACGCATTCATATTTACCATTACGTTTTTCGAAATAAGACATATAATATCCATTTTCCTTTTCAGTACCAGAGCCATCAAATTGCGTCCAAGAACCGACCTCCAAAGCAGTATTACCTTCGGCAAAAAGGGCCACTACTTTGTATACATTATATTCGCCCAAGGTATCAGCAGCAATACTTTTTACAATACTTTCCTTGATGGCTGCCCTACCTGAAGTGGGTTGTTTGTTACGACTATAGCTTATGGCATTCTCGTTGTAATAAAGAGCGACCGCATCGGCATCCTTTGCCTTTTCTGCTGCAGAGAAAGCATCTTCCATGGCCTGAATCTCTACTTTAAGATTGGCCATATCAATGGGTTCTGCAATAATGAGTTCTGCCTTTTTCTGGTTTGAACAACTAGAAAAGGTTAATGACAGAATTGTCAAAAAACTAACAAATTGAATGATTTTTTTCACAATTAAATTGGTTTTAGTTTGAATTAGAAATGTACAAAAAACACCCAAGATAATCAATAGATTAAGCAGCTACAATTTGCTATGTTCTTTTTGATTATTATCAAACTAAGTAAAACATAAACTTAATGCTTGAATCATTAATTGCTAGTTTCGGCCTAATTACGAAAATCCTCGCGTCCCAGCAGCCATCGGAATTCTATTTGGTTTTTATTTGTTAAATTAGACGCTTAAACCAAAGCAACTGATCTTACATAAACATTTTAGCAACAATAAAAATAACAGTAAAAAACAATGATAGAAAACATTGAAAATATAGAGCTACAATTTTTAACCATAAATGATTATCAGGAGTTAAAACATGCTATGATTGAGGCATATTCAAACATGCCTAATTCCTATTGGAGAGAACATCACATCCAATCATTGATTTCTAAATTCCCAGATGGGCAAGTGGTAATTAAGGTAAATAACCAACTCGCGGGGTGTGCTTTATCAATTATTGTTGATTATGATAAATTTGACGATCACCATACTTATAAGGAAATAACAGGGAATTACACCTTTGACACACACAATAAAGAAGGAGATGTTTTGTACGGAATTGATGTCTTTATCAAATCCGAATACCGCGGACTTAGACTTGGCCGAAGACTATATGATTATAGAAAGGAATTATGTGAAAATTTAAACTTACGAGAAATTGCCTTTGGAGGAAGAATTCCCAATTATCACAAATATTCAGAATCGATATCTCCCAAAGAATATATTGAAAAGGTTAAAAGGAAAGAAATCCACGATCCTGTTTTAAATTTTCAAATATCAAACGACTTTCATCCTTCAAAAATCTTAAAAGGTTATTTGGAAGGTGATGAAGCATCGAATGAATTTGCTGTCTTATTAGAATGGGATAATGTTTACTATGAAAAAAAAACTACAAAAGCAGCTACAAATAAAAAGGTAGTTCGACTTGGTTTAATTCAATGGCAAATGCGGTTGTATAAAGACTTAGATGAATTGATGCAACAAGCTGAGTATTTTGTTGATGCCGTTTCTGCCTACAGATCAGATTTTGCAGTTTTTCCTGAATTTTTTAATGCCCCTTTAATGGCGGACAACAATCATCTTCCAGAATCAGAAGCTATAAGAGAACTAGCAAAACACACCTCTGAAATAGTTCAAAAATTTTCAGAATTAGCTATTGCTTATAATATAAACATCATTACTGGAAGTATGCCAGAATTGGTGGGCGACTTACTTTATAATGTAGGTTATTTATGTAAACGCGACGGAACAACTGAGCGATACGAAAAACTTCACATAACGCCTGATGAAGCAAAAGTATGGGGGATGCAAGGTGGAAATGATTTAAAAACTTTTGATACCGATTGTGGAAAGATCGGGATTCTTATTTGTTATGATTCTGAATTTCCCGAATTAAGTAGAATTTTAGCAGATGAAGGGATGCATATATTGTTTATTCCTTTTTTAACTGACACTCAAAATGGTTATTCAAGAGTGCGTCATTGTGCACAAGCTAGAGCGATAGAAAACGAATGTTATGTGGCGATAGCGGGTAGCGTTGGTAACCTACCCAAAGTGCATAATATGGATATTCAATATGCTCAATCTATGGTATTTACTCCTTGTGATTTTTCCTTTCCCGCCAATGGAATAAAAGCCGAAGCTACAACCAATACCGAAATGATTTTGATTGCTGATGTTGACCTTGATTTACTTCGTGAACTAAATCAATTTGGGAGTGTTAGGAATCTTAGAGATAGAAGAACTGATCTTTTTGAATTAAAAAAAACCGTTGCTAAAAAAACCTAAGAACAGTGGTACCCTTCAGGGTCTGTACTTAGTCTTGACCGTTGGAAACAATTTAAAATAACTAATACAAGCTTTAAACTAATTAAATGAATGATACCTCACAAAACTGAGAGATTACACGCATTAGACTCTCTAAGAGCTATTATGATGGTCTTAGGTCTTGTTTTGCACACAGCATTGACGTACAGCACCAAAACATATGGAAAGGGTTGGCCCATTCATGATCCAACATCAAATAATGAATTTTTCCATTATTTGATGGGATGGATACATATGTTCAGAATGCCTGTTTTCTTTGTGGTGGCGGGTTTTTTTGGTGCCATGCTGTTTTATGAAAGAAGTCCCCTTAAGATGCTTAAAAATAGAATTAACAGAATTGGCCTACCATTTCTTGTGTTTCTGATATTACTTTATCCATCAATTCTATTCTCTTTTGATTACACTGTTGGCGTTTTTGAGGGAAATAAAAATGCCTTGGCGAATGCCCTGGCTCCTTTTTCAAGCATAAGTTTTTTGCCACCAGAAAAAACCTTTCATTTATGGTTTCTTTATTATTTGGGCATGATCACATTGGTATCTATTGGGCTGGGTTTACTATTCAACAAATTACCTAGGTTAACGAACAGGATTAACAAATCATTTAATTGGATATTTGAAAAACCATTAATAAGAATTTTGTTTCTCACCCTTGTTACGTTTTTAACTTTGTTATTTATGAATACGACTTGGGTAGATACGTCAACTGATCTTTTACCTGATCAAAATACCTTTATCTTTTATTTAGTTTTTTATCTGGTGGGATGGGTGCTATTCAAATCAAAGCATTTACTCAATAAATTGATGCGTTTCGATTGGCTCGTGATGATACTTGCTTTAGTGTTTTTTAATATAAAATATTTCTATAGAGACCTGTTTAATTTCGAATTAAAGATGCTTTTAAATGCATTGATCGTGTCAACCCTCTTTTTTGGAATAACAGGACTATTTTTAAGATACGGCAGTAAACATTCTGCTCGGATGCGTTATATCTCGGATGCGTCTTACTGGATATATCTAATTCATCTGCCTTTAACAATTATTTTACCTGCATTGATTGCAGATTGGCACCTGAGTCCCTTTATTAAATTCCTAATTGTACTGGGTACAACGACACTCATATGTTTAATTACCTATCATTACTTCGTTAGAACAACATTCATCGGCAAGTTTCTGAATGGTAAGAAATACGCACGAAAACTTTCTGATATAAAAGAAATAAAATAATTTTCACTATTTAAACCTGTATTAGATAAATAAAACTAGTCGCAAACAATTTATATATAATATAGTATGAGCGTATTGTGATCATCTATGATTCATACATTTTCGGGGACAATCTTGTTTGTTTTATGCATACAAGTTACATATTCCCATGTCCCTAACTTCTAACTGTGAATCGTTTTATAAGATTGCAATAAAACATTCATTAGTTGAAATAAAAAAATAACAAATCAGATGTAATAGACAAAATGGTTGGTTAATATTTCCTTATCACTTATGTTTATTAGCTTTGAGCCAAATGAAAGGTTTTGAATAAAAAAAATGTAAATTTTGTGATAGCTTAATCACACATAAATATGGTATTAGATTAGGTAAACAGCGTTACAAATGTTTAGATTGTAATAGAGTTTTTACTGGTGGAAAACAAATCTCGCTAGATTTTCTTTGGAATGATTATACCAGAGGAAAACAAACTTATATACAACTAGCAAACAAATATGGATGCTCAAAGCGAACTATACAAGGTAAGCTAGACCTTTATCAAGAAAAGAAAGCTGAAGTAGTTCCTAAGAAAGTTATTGTTTTAATGGATACAACTTATTGGGGCAGAAGCTTTGGATTAATGTTGTTTAAAGATGCTTACAGTAAAGAAAATCTTCTTTGGTATTACGTCACATCAGAAACGAACGCTTTATACATAAGGGGAATTAATGAACTAAAATCAAAAGGTTTTGAGATAATTGCTATCGTCTGTGATGGTAGAAAAGGATTAGTCGGAGCGTTTAATAATATACCTGTTCAACTCTGTCAATTTCATCAAGTTGCTGCAATAAGAAGGTATATAACTAAAAACCCGAAAATGGACGCATCCATTGACTTGAAGGTACACGTAGCTTTGCTAAAAAATACTGATAAAGAATCATTTGAAGGTGGATTAAAGATGTGGTTTATTAAGTGGGAAAGCTTTTTAAATGAGCGAACTATTAATATTGAAACAGGTAAAAGTCACTTTACTCATAAACGACTCAGAAGTGCATACAGAAGTCTTAATACGAATATGACATGGTTGTTTACATGGTATGATAATTATGAGTTAAATATTCCTAACACAACTAATATGATTGATGGTCATTTTTCTGATTTAAAAAACAAACTTAGAAATCAGAATGGATTGACAAAAGAGAGAAAAATCAAATTTATAAATGGGTTTTTAAAAACAAAAATAGATTGATGAAATTACTAGAAAAAAGACCAACCATTTTGTCCACATGAAAAATTAAGAGTGAAAAGACCAACCATTTTGTCCATTACGCCACAAATCACGAAAAAAAACCCAGACCCTTTAGGTAATTCTTAAATACTATTTAAAATTCATTATTATTCGAACCTAATGGCTTTTACGGGTGATATCTTTGTAACAATGTACGATGGCAATAAAAGCATGAGTAAACACAGAATGAGTGTACCTAAATTTAAAGCGACTATGTACGTTACACTTATATAAACGGGAGCTTCAGTCACGTAATATACACTGGGGTCTAGAGGGAAGAGTTTAAAATACTTTTGTGCAAAGAGCAAGCCTAAACCTATGATGTTTCCCCAAAACAAGCCCAATATAATAAGGTAAGAAGCATTGTATAAAAATAGTTTTCGAATGCTCCAATTGTTGCTTCCCAGGGCTTTTAGAATGCCTATCATTTGAGTGCGCTCAAGGATTAAAACGAGTAACGCTGTTATCATGTTAATGCCGGCAACCAATATCATAATACCTATGATGCCGTAAATGTTTTTGTCGAAAATATGTATCCACTCGAAAACCGAAGCGTATTTATCGGTAATAGTTTGTGTGTTTAATGTTGATGGTGTGTTTTTATATATTTCGATGCCTTTTTGTGGGAGTTCATCGTAATTGGTTATAAAGACTTCAAAATTACCTATTTGGTCATTTTTCCAGTTATTAATTCGTTGAATGTGACGAATATCTCCAATTAAATATTGGGCATCTAAATCTTGAAAACCCGAATTATAGACACCTACAATATTATAGGTAATTATATTTGGAAGTTTTTCGGCATCGTCTTTTGGGAACACCATTTGAAATGTTGCTCCTACTTTAAATCCCAAACGATTTGCTAAATATTCTGATATTAATACGTCTTCATTCCGGTTTTTTGTGTAGTCTGGAAGATTGCCTTCTACTAAAAATTCTTTAAAATATTCCCAATCATAGTCGGCACCAACACCTTTTAAATAAGCGCCTTCAAAGTCGGATTCGGTTCGAATAACGCCAAATTTAGACGCCACGGCTTGCACATGTTTAATGCCTTCAACCGATTTAAATTTTGGATAAAATTCCTGATTCATAGATATTGGAAATACACTTTCTTGAGAGGTATTACTATCATAATTTGAAATGGTAACATGTCCGTTAAAGGCCACTACTTTATCGCGAATTTTTTGTTGCAACCCAATGCCTGTTGCAATTGCCACCATCATAACCACAATACCAATAGCAATAGCAGCGATACCAATTTTTATTATTGGTGCCGATATACTACTTTTATACGCTTTACTACCAATAATGCGTTTAGCTATAAAATATTCGTAATTCAAATTATATGATGCAGTTTAATATTTTCAAAAATACAGTTTTATTATTTGTTTTGGTAATGATTTCTTGCGGAAACTTTTCTAAGAAGGAAGACTATAGACAAAAGACAAAAGACCGAGGACCAATACATAATAACCAACAACCAACAACCAGCAACCAGCAACTAACAATCATAGTTGGCGCCAACCAAACGGATGCCTATTTACCTTTTTTGAAAGGAAAACGTGTTGGTATTGTGGCGAACCAAACGAGTGTGATTTTTAAAAGAAATAAATATGTTCATTTAGTAGATTCATTATTATCATTAAAAATAAAGGTAGTGAATGCGTTTGCACCAGAGCATGGTTTTAGAGGAACTGCCGATGCTGGCGAACATATAAAAGATGGTATTGACACTAAAACGGGCGTACCCATTATTTCTCTATATGGTGATAATAAAAAACCGAAACTCGAACAACTTTCTGACGCCAAAAAGTTAGAAGAAGATAGTAATAAAAGTGTTTCAAAAATTGATGTCATGCTTTTTGATTTACAAGATGTTGGCGTTCGGTTTTACACTTATTCCGCCACTTTGCATTATGTTATGGAAGCTTGTGCCGAGGCTAATATTCCATTAATTATCCTAGACAGACCAAACCCCAACGGACAGTATATTGATGGCCCTATTTTAGAAATGGAAAACAAAAGTTTTGTTGGAATGCACCCCATACCCGTGACTCATGGTATGACCATAGGTGAATATGGAAAAATGATAAATGGTGAAAAGTGGTTAAAAAATGGTGTTCAATGTGATTTGAAAGTGATTCTCCTTAAAAATTACACACATCAAATGGCTTATAGTTTACCTATAAAACCGAGCCCAAATTTACCAAACGACAAATCAATAAATCTTTATCCTAGTTTGTGTTTTTTTGAAGGCACAAACGTTAGTGTTGGTCGCGGTACCGAAAGCCAATTTCAGGTTTTTGGAAGTCCGTTTTTAAATAAAACCAAATACACATATACCTTTTCGCCACAGCCTAATGAAGGTGCAAAATATCCTTTGCATCAAGGAAAAGTTTGTTCTGGAATGGATTTAACAAATTCCAAAATATTAAACGGATTAGATTTAAGCTTCCTAATAAATGCATATCACGCGACCCAAAACAAAACCGAATTCTTCAACGCCTTTTTTACTAAATTAGTTGGCTCTAAAAAACTCCAAAAGCAAATTGAAACAGGTTTATCGGAAACTGAAATTAAAGCGTCTTGGCAAAAAGGACTAGAAACATTTAGAGCAACCAGATCAAAATATTTATTGTATTAGTAATATTTATATGAAAAGAATTATTACGTCTTTAATGCTATTATTAAGTGCTATTGGATTTAGCCAAACCATTGAAAATCCAAGTCAGGTTAAAATGCAAACTGCTAAAAAATTAGCTAAAAAGTTTTTGAGAAAGCATGGAATTATGGGTATGTCCATTTCAGTATCGCAACATGGTGATCTTATTTGGTCTAAGGGATTTGGATTTGCACAGAAAAAACCTAGAATAAAAGTAAAACCTGACACAACTATTTTTAGAATTGCAAGCATCTCAAAATCTATTACGTCACTTGCGCTAGCCAAATTAGTACAAGATAAAATAATCGATTTAGACTCTAGTCTTTATAAATACCTCCCTGATTATCCAAAACAAACTTACGACTTTACAGTAAGACAACTGGGTGGAAATTTAGCAGGAATCAGGCATTACAAAGACAATGGTGAGTATGCATTCAATAAAAAATTGACCATTACAGAAGGATTGGATTTATTTAAAAATGATTCCCTTTTGTTTAAACCAGGAACTCAATTTAATTACAGCACTTTCGGGTTTGTGCTTTTAAGTGAAGTGATACAACAAGCTTCCAAAATTCCATTTGGAACCTATGTAACAGACACTATTTTTAAACCTTTGGAGATGGAGCATTCTATGATGGATATAGCAGATGTCAACGTTCCTAATAAAACTAAGTTCTACAGAAGTTCATTCTTAAAAAAACCAGTATTAGCGAGTCCTGTTAATAATGAATTTAAAGTTGGTGGTGGTGGTTTTTTATCTACTTCAGAAGACTTAATTAAATTTGGTAACGAGATTATATCACCAACAATAATTTCAAAAGAAACACTTTCAAAAATTATTACATCACAGCGTTTAATAACTGGAGAAAACACAGGTTATGGTATTGGATTTTCGGTTGAAACCTCAAAAAAAGGAACCCCAAAATATTATCACACTGGTGGTGGTGTAGGTGCGTCTACTATACTAATGGTATATCCTAAAGAAGAACTGGTGATTACTGTTTTAGCTAATTTAACAGGCGTTTCTATGCAAGATTTTGGAACTGAATTAGAATCTGTATTTATTAATTAGTAATTGTAGGTTTCTTATATTTTTGAAACGGCTGTTTCAATAAGTCCTTAATGTTACTGTTTCCTTTTTCATCTGGAAACACATCAACACCATAAATTATTTTTTCTCTATCTAATTCCATATACGTTCCCAAAAGACGGTCCCATACAGAAAAAATATTTCCATAATTCGAATCGGTAAAAGGCAGCATGAAATGATGATGCACCTTATGCATGTCTGGAGACACCAAAATATAACTTAAAATTTTATCTACTTGTTTTGGCATTTTAATATTGGCATGGGTAAACTGAGTTGCCACTAAACTCATAGATTGATATAGCATAACAATTCCCATAGGTGCCCCAATAATTACAACTCCAATAAGGGTAAATATAAAACGAATCACACTTTCTAAAGGATGATGCCTATTCGCCGTTGTCGTGTCTACTTTATGGTCGGAATGATGCACCAAATGAATCATCCAAAGAGGTTTAACTTTATGCTCTACAAAATGGGGTAAATACGCTCCGAAAAAATCCATTAAAAACACCCCTAAAATGGCATAAAACCAAAGTGACATTTCGGGCAACCAGTTTAGAATTCCGAACTTGTTTGCCGTCACCCAATCTGCCGTTTTTAATAATAAAAAGGCTAATGCAAAATTAATGATAATGGTGGTTATGGTAAAAAAAATATTAGGAATAGCATGTTGCGATTTTTTATAATTGAATTTAAATAAAGGAACAGCCCCTTCTAAAAGCCAGAAAAAAGTTAGCCCACCCACTAAAATAATACTGCGGTGAACCGAGGGAATGGTTTCAAAATAGTTTAAAAGTGTTTCCAATAGCTGGATATTTTTTTTAAATATAACTAAAAAGCTTCAAAGTTTTATAGCATTTTTTTTGAATACTGAGACTGAGACTAAAAACTAAACCTTAATCCGTCGTTTCATTTCTTCAACTATATTAAAAGCAGCTGGACAAATCGCAACATTCTTTAAAGTTAAATTAGAAATTTGCTGAAATTTTTTCCTGTCAGTATGCGGAAACTCTCTGCAAGCCTTTGGACGCACCTCATAAATCGAGCAATAATTATCTGCACCTAAAAAGGTACATGGCACACCTTGCAACACATAATCGGCATCCTCATCAATGTGCAAATACTTGTCTATAAATTGTTGAGTTTTCAATTTAAAATGTTTTGCAATGCGCTCAACATCTTTATCTGTAAACAGTGGCCCGGTAGTTTTACAGCAATTGGCACACTTTAAGCAATCGGTTTTTTTAAACTCGGCTACATGTAATTCTTCCATCACATAATCCAAATTCCTGGGGGGTTTACTTTTTAGCTTTCCGAAGAATTTTTTGTTTTCGTTATTCTTATCTTTGGCGAACTTTGGAAGATTTTTAAGGATGTCTTGCATGGTGTAAAAATAATACTTTTCGTCATTACGGAAAATGAATTACTCAAGTAATCTTTAAAATTAAAACCTATAACTAACAGATTTCCATGACTTTTTAAAAGTCTTAAAATAACATAAAATATTATGAAAGACCTTTTCGGAAAAGCGTTGTTAGATTACCACAACGGGAAATATACTGAAGACATTATCACATCCACAAACATATCGGATGAAGACGACTTACCACTTCCCTATTTGTTCAGGGAGTTTAAAGACATGCCCAAACTGGAGCAAAACGCATTAAAATTAGCAAAAGGAAGCATTTTAGATGTGGGTTGCGGTGCTGGTAGCCATAGTTTATATTTACAAGAAAAGGGCTTCCAAATAAAAGCGATTGACATCTCAAAAGGTGGTATTGAAGTTGCTAAAGATCGCGGTGTTCTAAATGCTGAAGTGAAAGATGTTTTGAATGAAACTGAAACCTATAACACCATTTTATTATTAATGAATGGTACAGGAATTTTTCAAGAACTATCACAGGTTTCAAAATACTTAACGCATTTAAAAACCTTGTTAAAACCTAACGGACAGATTTTAATTGATTCATCAGATATTAAATATATGTACGAAGATGAAGATGGCGGTATTTGGATGGATGCCCATTCTAACTATTATGGCGAACTCGATTATTTTTTAAGTTATAAGGGTGAAAAGGAAGTCCCAATGAAATGGTTGTATTTAGATTTCGACACTTTAAAACTCGCTTGCCAAACGGCCGGACTTAACTGCGAACTTATTTTAGAAGGTGAGCATTTTGATTATTTGGCCAAGCTTTATTAATTGAAAACCGCTTTGCCATCTACAAACGTGCTAACCACTTTAATGTTTGGTATTTCAGAGGCTTCAACTTCCATAATATTTTTATCTAAAATGATAAAATCAGCAAACTTACCAGCTTCAATACTACCTTTTTCTTCTTCTTCAAAATTTGAAAAAGCAGCCCAAATAGTCATGCCTTTTAGAGTTTCTTCTCTGCTCAAAGCATTTTCCATTTGAAAACCACCTTCAGGATACTGATTGATATCTTGTCTGGCAACAGCAGCATAAAAAGTTAAAAACGGACTCACCTGTTCTACAGGAAAATCGGTTCCTAAAGCCACTTTACCATAGGCTTTTAATAATTCTTTATAGGCATAGGCACCTTTAATTCGCTCATGTCCCAAACGGCCTTCTGCCCAATACATATCACTGGTAGCATGTGTTGGCTGCACGGAAGGAATTATATCACTAAATAGCTTAAAATCTTCTGGTGAAACAACTTGAGCATGTTCCATTTTCCAACGTCTATCTGGTTTTCCTTCCAATACTTTTTTATAAATATTTAAAACAGAATGGTTGGCAGAATCACCAATAGCATGTGTATTCATTTGATATTCTGAATTGGCAATACGTTTAGCATAATCATTAAATGTTTTTAAATCTGTAAGCAATAACCCAAAATGATTAGGTTTATCACTATATGGTTCTTTGAGAAGAGCTCCTCTAGAACCTAAAGCACCATCTGCATAAAATTTAAAAGAACGAACATTCAATTTATCTGTTTTAACAATGCCTTTCTTTAAATAATAATCTACATTGCTTGGTGAACCCGAAACCATGGCATATATGCGCATTTTCAAATTTCCTGCTTGCTGAAGACTATCAATAATTTCAATGACCTTTCTATCTAATCCGGCATCATTTATGGTGGTTAAACCATATCCAAAACAAATATCTTGTGATTTTAACAACGCATTTACTATTTCATTTCTAGTAGATTTAGGCCAATAGTTCATAACTAAACCTTCTGCATTATCAATTAAAACACCTGTTAATTCTCCGTCTTTAACAACCACTTCGCCTCCGTCAATTTTACTATTTACAGTAACGTTACCCAAATCTAAAGCAGCTTGATTACATAAAATAGCATGACCATCAATACGTGTTAAAACAATTGGTGTTTCTGGAAATAATTTATTGAGCAAGGTGTTATCAGGAAACTCTTTATTTTCCCAGTCATTTTGATCCCAACCTCTTCCCATTATATATTTTGAATGGTTAGCATTTGAAAATTCTACAACTCTATTAACAATCTCATCAAAGCTTTTGGTTTCTTCTAAATCTACTTGTTGTGAATTAAATCCTAAAGCTAAAAAATGACAATGGGCATCAATAAATCCTGGTACAATAGTTTTCCCATTAGCATCAATAACGTTTTCTGAAATATATTTTTTTTGAATATCTTTTATACTACCAACTTCAAGAAATTTTCCGTCTTTTATGGCAAAAGCTTCTGCCTTATCAAAACCTGAATTAACAGTATATATTTTAGCGTTTATAACCAAAGCATCTACAGTTTCTTTTTGTTGACAAGAAGCAAATGAAATAAGAACTAAAATTGAAAATAATTTTTTCATCATATCTATTTTGGAATCGAGTAAAAATACAAAAAGCGTTCAAAACAGAACGCTTCTTAAAATATTTTAAGAAATGAATAAATTAAAAATCAAACTTATAAGTAGCACCGGCTAAAAATTGCAAACTTTGAACTGGGAAATTTTGCCATTTTTGATAGCCTTCATTGGCTATATTATTAGCTTTCGCAAATACTGAAAGTTGGTCGTTAACATGGTACCCTACATGTGCATTAGCATCAAAATAACTATCTAAAGTAACTGTAAAAGGCGTTGTTGCTGTGAAACCATCATTTAAAAAGAATTGGTCTTTACGTTCACCTACATAAAACAAATTAGCTCCAGCAAACCACTGTTCATTTATCTGATAATCTAAAAACAAAGACCCCCTAAAATCTGGCAAATTCCAAGCTTCTGCCTCATCATCGGTTGTATAACTAAATGTTTCTGCTTTTAAACCTAGTTTGAAGTTTCTATTAACATCAACATTTATTTCACCTGCAACGCCTAACGTTTTTACATCATCGTAAACCACACCAAACGAGTTGCCATAAGTATAATTTTCACTTGTTAAAGTAATTTCATTGTTTCTAAACAATGCCTTACTTCTATCGGCTAAATAACGACCGCTTATGTTATAACTCATGTTGCTTGATAGTTTACCTTTTAAACCCACATACGCATTATACAGTTGGTCTGTTGGTCTTATATCAAGTGTTGGAGACACAAATGGATTTTCATTTGCAAATCCGTAATATGTATTCTGAATTAAATCTCCCTGAATACCACCATAAGCAATCAACACATCGTTTACCAACCTGTAAGTCCCTGTAATATTCGGGTATAAATATATTTTGCTTTCGCTTGCTATATTATCTCTTAAATAAAATAATGAAACTCCTAAATTCAATGTTAAATCATCTTGTTTCAATTGATAGGTTGGAGAAATTCCTAATTGGAAATTGCCATATTTTAACTCATTATTTGAACTATAACTTCTATCAAAACTGCCGCTTAAATAATCAATCACCACATTTGTAGAAATTTCCACATCATTAATAGGCACATCCACTTTCGTTTTTAAAACAAAATTGTTTTCGCCCGAACCTTGATTATCACCAAAGCGTCTAAAAAATAAGCTGCCACTATTAATATAAGTATCTTCAAAAGTAATATCGCCACCAAAATGTGCGTCAAAAAAAGAATGATTAACTTCAATGCCATTAGTTTGTGCACTAGCTATTTGAGATTGAGGAACCCCATACCAATTATAAGTTTGATACTGAAAACCAGCTTCTACATTCCATGCTAAATCTCTTAAACGCGATGCGTAATTGACATTAGCTTTAGAGTTTGTAAAATTGTCATTGAAAGACAAACCTTCAATACCCCCTTCTGATGAATGGTGACTTACATAACCGCCCACACTTTCTGTTCTACTAATGGCATGATTTAAATACACTTCACCCAAAATGGTAGTGTAGGTTCCAACTCCCAATGTTGCATAATTATCGTATAACTTTACAGGTTTCGATTTTTCTACTACTGCAGCTTTTCCTTTTGCAGGTGTAAATGTTGAAGCCACTGGGAATGAAAAAATATTGTATTTAATTTCCTTTTTTGATTGTGTGGTTTCATCATCTAATGTTGGAATTTCTTTAACCTTAAATGCATCCGATATGGTTGGTGTATAGGGCTTAACCACATCAATAACACCTGTATTGATTGTGTCATTTGTTTTCTTTTGAGAAAACACAAGGGTTGCACTAAATGTAAAAACTGTTAATAGGATATTTTTTATGTGCTTGCGCATACTTTATATTTTTGATTTACAATTGACGATTTTTGATTGATTCTTTTTATATAATTGCGGCCTAACTATGATGGACCTAAAAAACTAACAACTAATTTCCTCCTGATTGAATTGACGAGTTGGTTTTAGCTTCTTCTGCTTTTATTTTATTTAATTCTGCTTTTGCTTCACTAACAACATCATCAAATTCTGTAAAGTTTTGAATCACACTTTCTAAAATATAAGTAGCTTGAAACGCATCGTTTAAAGCATAAAAATTCTTCGCCATAAGCACTAAACCTTGTGCGCTATAATATTTATAGCCTGAAAAATCTTTTGCTAATTTCTGAACAGTGGTGTTAGACGCTTCGTATTTAGCTTCTTTGTTTTTAAAATAAGCATTATAATACAAGGCTTCGGCAGCTGTTTCGCCCGTTGCCACCATTTCAACTTTGGAATAGGCCTCTTTTCCTTTGGATTCATCACCAGTTTTCATTGCAGAACGCGCGATAATAATGTGGGCATCGGCTTTAATTTTATTATCAATTTTTGAATTGGTAAGCACTTTTTCAGCGTAAATTACCGCTTGATTATAACTTTCTAATTGATAATTGGCTTTCATTAAATTAGATTGTGCAAACACCACGTTTTGAGGAAAATTAGCTTCTTCTTCCAATCGTTGTAACAACGGAATAGCTTTGTTCCAACTTTTGCTTTCCAAATAACATTGCGATAAACGCGATAAAGCTTCCTCGCTATATTCACTTCTTGGAGCTTCAACTATGTACTTATAATGAGGTGCTGAATTTTCAGTCAGTCCTTTTTTAAAGTACAATTGTCCAATATAAAAATGAGCTTGTAAAGCATGTAATCCGCTAGAAAACTGATTTAAATATCCATTAAATTGTGTGATGGCTTTCTCTTTATTGTTATCTAAATATTGTTTTTCGGCAGCTTCATAAGTTGCATTATCTAAATCCTCGTCGGTTACTTCAATATAATTTAAAGTTTTTACCCATTTTGCATATTCGTTTACCCGTCCTAAATCAATATAAATTAAACGTGCTGTTGTTACCGACTGTACGGCTTCTGGAGTTCCGGGATATTCGCTTGCCACTTGTTTAAACTTACTTAAAGCTTGTTCGTTTTTACTTCCGTTATAATATACCAATCCTTGACGCAATAAAGCTTTTGGCACGAAAGAACTCATTTTATATTCTGAGCTTAAACGATTGTAAACCTGTATGGCTTTGTCTGTTTCGTTAGCTTTAACATACGTATTTCCAAGTTCGTACATGGCATCGTCGCGAAGCTTTGATTTTGGATACTCTGAAATAAATTGCTCTAATTCTTTTATTTTTTTAGACTCTTGTCCAATATAGCCAGCACTTATTGCTTTTTGAAAAAAGGCGTAATCAGAATCTATCACACTTAATTTAATAGCATTTTCATAAGCATTTATTGCCTCTTTATACGCGCTCGACACAAAATAGGCATCGCCTAAACGAAGATAGGCATCATTCAATCTTAATTTATCTTCCCTTTTATTTGAAGCAATGAATTGAGTGAAATACTGAGCAGTTTGCTTATAGTTTTTCAACTTAAAATAAGTGTATGCTAAGTTGTAATCAATGTTTTTATACTCTGGTGTAGATGCAGAAGCTGTTTGTTGATGAAATTGTTTAAAACTAATTAGAGCATCCTCATAATTAGTTAAATTATAATCGGTTTCTGCTCTCCAAAAAGTGGCTCTCGCTGTAAAAATAGCATCACGGGGTTCTTTTAATGATGCATCAAAAAGTGATTTAGCTTCTAAATAATTAGTTTCATTATACAATTCTAAACCTCTGTAAAAGGCCGCTTTTTGATACGCCACTTTGTTTTCAAAACTCTTTTTACCGTCTAATAATCTTAGTGCTTCTTTGTAGTTTTTAGAAGTAATATAAGAATCGATTAAAAGAGTTTCGATTTCTTCTTTATATATTGTTTTAGGATATTTCTCTAAATAACCAGTCAAAACTTGTGGCGATGATTTATAAGGATTTCCAATTTCATAACTAAGTTTGGCATAGTTTAACCAAGCATCTTCCTGAATTTTCAAGTCGAAATCCATTTCAGAAGTATTTTTAAAAGCGTTTAAAGCCTCTTGTTTTTTGTTTAATTTTATATAGCTTTCACCTAAATGATAATAGGCATTTTGTGCGATAGAATTGGTGCCTCCAATTATTTTATTGAATTCTGCAATGGCATTTTCAAAATCACCTTGTTTGTAATGCGCATATCCCAATTGATAAAAATCGGTATTACTCCATTTACCATTTTTCCCATTGTATGCCCGTAAATACGGAATGGCTTCGGCATATTTTTCCAGGTTAAAATAACTTTCTCCAATTATTTTGGATAACTCTGATACTTCAGCGGGGTCACTACCTTTTAATCTTGCTTTACCAAGCGCTATCGCTTTATCAAAATTTCCTAATTTAAAATTCAGGTCAGCTTGATAATATGATAGTTTTTCTTTATATTTTTCCTGGTTGCTTACTTGCTCAAAATACTTGTTGGCACTTTCGTAATCATCCCCTTCATAAGCCATAAAACCAATGTAATATTTGGCTTGGGAACCATATTCTTTAGAATTTTCAACCTTAGTTAAATATTGCTTAGCTTCTTTATATTGTTTACTGGAAAAAGCCGAATAGCCATTGTTAAAGTAAAATTTTTCTTTTTCGGTTCTTCCTAAAGCATTTTCATCTACTTTATAGTACCATTTTCTGGCATATGCGAATTTAGAATTCTCGAAATAATAATCGGCAACATCTACAAAAGCAGTATTTCGTTTGGTGCTTGTAGGATATTCTTTTACAAAATTTTCAATCAAAGCATCTGCATTTTGTTGATTTAAACGCACTGCACAATTGGCGATATAATAGTCGCAATCCGATAGTAAAAGATCTTCTTTAGTCGTTTTTTTAACGCTTCCAAAGAGCGATTTTGCTGCAAGATATTGCTGGTTATTGTAAAGTGATAAAGCTTTTTGGTAATCTGCTAAATTACTGGTATAAGTGGCAGATTGTTGTGCTAATATTTGAAAACTAAAACTTATTGCCACCAGAATGGAAACACTGTTTTTTATAGTCATTAATGATTCGGTTTTTAATTTAAAATCAAAGATAATTTATAATAAAACTTATAACGCAACAATCGTGCTATAATTATACACCGACTTATTAAAAGTTAAAAAAGACCCAAAGATGAATACAAAATACCTGAGATTAAGCTAAAATACTCTTTATAGATTTTGAAATTTTTGGTTGAAACTTTCAACTTTTTAACTTTTAAATAATACATTTACCATGTTAATTAAAAGCCGTTATTATTTATGTCAAATCCTATTTTACAATTAAAAGACGTTTCTATTTATCAGGGAGATAGTCTTGTGCTTTCAAACGTTAATGTTGAAATAAACAAAGGAGATTTTGTGTATTTAATTGGAAAAACGGGAACTGGAAAAAGCAGTTTTATGAAAACACTTTATGGCGATTTACCATTATCTGAAGGTGAAGGACATATTGTTGATTTCGATTTAAAAACCCTAAAGGAAAAAGATATTCCGTTTTTAAGACGAAAATTAGGTGTCGTTTTTCAAGATTTTAAATTACTATCAGACAGTACCGTAAACGGTAACTTATTATTCGTTTTAAGAGCCACTGGTTGGAAAGACAAAAACGAAATGAATACCCGCGTTGAAGAAGTTCTGAGTAAAGTAGATATGAAAACCAAAGGGTTTAAATATCCACACGAACTTTCTGGTGGCGAGCAACAGCGTGTTGCTATTGCCAGAGCACTACTTAATAACCCGGAACTTATTCTTGCCGATGAACCCACAGGTAATTTAGACCCGCAAACCAGCATAGAGGTTATGGAGGTTTTACAGGAAATAAATAAAAACGGAAACACCATTTTAATGGCTACCCACGATTATGCTTTATTATTAAAATACCCCAGTAAAACATTGAAGTGTGATGACAATCAGGTTTTTGAGGTGGTGCAGCGAAAAGTGTAATATGTACGGTTTTCTTAAGAAGAATATTAGATTGCTCATTCCAAAACAATTTTTATTTAAAAATGAATTGTTTTTTCGTTCATTCTATGGTGTATTTTTTTTAGGAAATAATCATAAATGCAATGTCTGCAATAAAAAACTAAGAACTTTTATTCAATTAGAAAACAAAGACTTAATGTGCCCTTTTTGCGGAAGTTTATCTAGAAATAGAAGGCTCTGGAGTTTGCTTAATTTGAATAATCATATAGTTGGTAATGTTTTACACTTTTCGCCTTCTAGAAATGTTTATAGGTTATTAAAAAAAAATAAAACCATTGATTATTATTGTACAGATTTTACGGATGCTTTTTTAGCCGATTATAAATTTGATATTACAAACATCAAACAAGAAAACCAAAAATTTAACTTAATTATATGTTATCATATTTTGGAGCATATAATTGATGATAAAAAAGCTATGTCTGAGCTTTTCAGAATTTTGAAAGATAACGGAACCATATACATCCAAACCCCCTTAAAGGAAGGTGACATATACGAAGATTATACCATTACTTCAGAAAAAGAACGCATTAAACACTTTGGTCAATTTGACCATGTTAGGATATATTCAATTAGTGGATTAAAAAAGCGATTAGAAGATAGTGGTTTTAAAGTTTTTGTAAATACTTTTGGCAATGAAAAAAATGCTTTTTATAACGGATATAAAACTCTTGAAACAGTATTAATTCTTAGTAAATAATGATATCGATTTTAATACCTGTATACAATTATAATAGTTCCAATCTTGTATGTGAAATCCATAAACAAGCAACAAATGCAAATATTGAATTTGAGATTATTTGTTTTGATGATTGCTCTGAAAAATACATATATGAAAATAAAATATCAACGGATTCTCTTCCTAATACTAGAATTATAAACTCAGAAAAGAACCTCGGCAGAATACAAGCAAGACAAATTTTATCGGACGAATCCGTTTATGAATGGCTTTTGTTTTTAGATGCAGATATTTTACCAAAATCTGATAAATTTATTGAACACTACGTTAATACTACAAATTCTGACTATGATGTAGTTTACGGTGGGTTTGCTTATAAAAAAGAGCCCCCTAATAATGATTCTATTTTACGCTGGAAATATGGCAAAACCTTTGAAGAAATTGATGCTGAAAAAAGAAATATAAACCCTTATCAAGTTATAATCTCAGCTAACTCTTTTATTAAGAAAAGTGTTTTTAAAAAAGTAAACTCAAAAATCGAGAGAAAAAGTTATGGTTTAGATAATTATTTTGCAGCTCTATTAAAACAAAACAATATTAGTGTTTTACATATAAATAACGAAGTATATCATTTTGGTCTTGAAAATAGCGTCGTATATCTAAAAAAAGTGGAAGAGTCCATAATAACCTTATTATGGTTATATAATGAGAGGAAAATGGTTGAACATAAGAACAAATTACTTTCTATTTTTGTTAATGTTAAACGATTCAAATTAAATTATTTAATGAGTTCTATCTACCATATTTTTAACTTAAAAATTAAAAGAAACTTGCTTAGTAAAAACCCAAATATGGTTTTACTACAATTGTATAAAATTTTGTACATCTGCTATAAAGATTTAAACTAAAAACAACATGTCAAAACAACCATTTTTTTCTGTTGTCATATCTCTTTATAATAAAGAACGTTATATCGAAAACACTTTAAAAAGTGTGCTAAATCAGACTTTTACAGATTTTGAAATTATAATTGTTGATGATGGGTCTATAGATGAAAGCTATAATATTGTTAATGCTATTAATGATCCAAGAATAAATCTATTTACAATTAAAAACCAAGGCGCATCCTTTACTAGAAACTATGGGATTAAAAAAGCTGATGCTTACTATATAGCGCTTTTAGATGGTGATGATTTATGGCATAAAAATCATTTAGAAACTATTTTTTGTTTAATAGAAGAATTCCCTAATGCCGGCATGTATAGCAATGGCTATCACACACTTTTAAATAATAAATATATTAAGAAACCCAAATTAAAAGGAATTCCATATAATTACAAAGGGATAATAAAAAACTATTTTAAATGTAATTTATATAATTCAATTGTAAATTCCTCTGTGGTAGTTATTCCTAAATACGTATTTGAAGATATAGGATTGTTTGATGTGGATTTGAAATCTGGACAAGACACATATCTCTGGACACAGATAGCTTTAAAATATAAAGTAGCCATTAACAATACAGTTACTGCTACCATTATAAAAAATGATAACAGCCTTTCGACTAGTCATCATATTAAAGACCGAATACTCTTTTTATATAAATTTATTGAACAAGAAAAAACAAATAAGTATTTGAAAAAATTTATGGATATGAACAGATATGCGTTAGCTTTAAATTTTAAAATGAATAATCAGAATACCGAAGCTAAATCAATATTTAACAATATCAACTCAAAAAATATTAGCATTAAACAAAAGATCATTTTTTATTTACCCAATAGTTTAATTAAAACTTTATATAAAATAAAAATGAGTTTAGATAAAAAAGGGTTCTTTTTTCATCTATATAGGTAAATTAATACCGAAAAGAATTTAACTGGATACTTTAATTATTTTCTTATAATCGTTAATTCCTTTTAAGCCCATTTTAAATTTCACTCCTGTTTCTTTAATTTGTACATTTTTTTTTCTTATTAAAAATAAAATCAATTTTAACAAAAATAAATAACTAAAATTTTTGTAATCAATATAGTAGATTGCTGCTTGAGTTTTAATAAAGTCAATACTAGTCACATTACTCGTAGAATGCTCAAACGAATGTTTAACAATTGATTGATTTTTGAAGTTTATAATTAAGTTTTCACCTAAGGCTTCTCTTAAAAATAGATATTCTTCACCAGACGGAAAAATGCTTCCAAGCCCAAAAAAGATGTTAAATAAAATATTATGATTTAAAATATCTTGTCTCTTAAAAGCAATTTCTATTGATGAGGCTCCATGTAAATCTTTCTTTTTACTAAGTCTTTTTGAAATTCTAGGGTATACTTTATAATTCCTACCGCAAAACGTCTCAATTTTAAATTTAATTATTGATGAATTAGGTTCCTTCAAAAAAGCATCAAGAATAATCCTTTCAAAACCATTCATATATTGTATATCATCATCCGCGATAAGGCAAATATCTCCAATAGCGTTTTTTATGGCTAGATTCCTGCTTTTAGAAAGTCCATATTCAAAACTATTAATTACACGAATATTTTTAAATTCAGATTTTAGAACGGTCCTTGAATTAGTTTGATTAATTACTAAAATTTGAAAATCTTTATAATCATTATTGACAAAAATATTATTTAAAAAAGAAATATCTTTTCTATTCATTGTGCTAATAAGAATTTCTAAAACCATAATTTTGATTTTGTTTTAAGATTCAAAAATAACATCTTAACTTTATCGGCAAGTTTAAGCCTAACTAGAGTTAAAATGACTTTTGTTTTAAATAAACCCTTTGATTCAACTCCTCCTGTTAATTATGATTGATCTTTCTGTTTTGCTAATTGCTTATAATAATGAAAAACATATTGAAGATACTTTAAAATCTATTATAAAGCAGAAATGTTCTTTTAATTTTGAAATTGTTGTTGGTGATGATTGCTCTACTGATAAAACTTTTGAAATCATTAATTATTATGCGAACAATCACCCCAAATTATTTAATGCCCTACAAAACACATCACAATTGGGTATCCTAAAAAATTTTAAAACCACTTTAGATAGGTGTAAAGGTGATTTTATATTTAATTTTGATGGTGATGATATAGTTAAAAGTGTTGATGCATTTCAAAAAATAGTTGATATTTTAAAGCATAATCCCAATTTTGGTTTTGTAGATTCAGGATACGACAGACTTTTAACTGATGAAAATATTACCCTAAAATTCGATAACAAAAAGAGTATTCTTGCTTCTAAAGAACTATATAAAAAAAATATAACATTAGGTAAAGTGATACCAGTAGGAATATGTTTTAACAAAGAATTATTGTACAAGTATGTAGATTTTGATTTTTATATAAAACAAAATATCACTATTGAAGATTACCCAATTCTAGTAGATATGGTAATGAATTGTGATTTTGGCAAAATTAATGAGTCCTTACATTTGTATAGAGTTCATTCTTCTTCATATTCTCATATAAAATCATTTGAAAGAATATATTTTCTAAATAATCAAATGCTTAAATTATTTAATCATTTTAAGGTTAAATATGATTTTTCAGAAAAACTTACCGAGACCTATTTAGAGACTCATTATAAATCGGTAGTATTTAATTCTGGGAAATATGAACAAAAAGAAGTTGGGAGGAAAAGTTTTAAAGCGATAAAAAACAAAACATTGCTTGATGTAATTCATTATTTAGCCAGTCAATATCCTTTTGTAAGAAACATTATTAGACTAAAAAAAAAGCTCTATTTATAATTTTTAAAATAATTAAGATCCCTAATATAATCTTGTTCTAGAAATACATCTGAAGCTACCACTAAGCAAACCGAGCCAGATGAAAAATTATCCAACTCACGCCAAATCATTTTAGGAATTAACAAACCTTGATTTGGCTTATTAAGTGTAATTATCATTTTTTCTCCATTAACATCTAATAAAGTCACATCAAAACTACCACTTAATGCTACCAGAAATTCTTGCTGTTCATGATGTGCATGACCCCCTCTATATGAGTCACTAGGCACATCATACAAATAATATACTCTTTTAATTGTGTAGGGTAACAAATCCTTCTCAATAAAAGACAGATTTCCTCTAACATCCCTTATTTTTGGAATATCTATTAATTTAACTTTACTTAAACTCAAAGTGCTGTATTAAAAATTATGTAAAACTATCGTTATTTCTTTAACTTTCCTTTTATAATATCAACTAAATTAATATAACTATTTAACTTGATAAATGTAAAAATTAATGAAATTAAAACTAATAAAGCCATTAAATAAAACTTTAGAACTTGATTTTCAATTTGCAATAAGTACACCATAATTAAGCACTGAAAAATACACACGTAAAAAAGATTTTTAAACTTTAAATCAAAATAAAATGCATACTCTTTGGTTACTATAAACTTCACAATAGATAGGTCGATTATATAATAAGCTAAGTAACCTAAACCAATACCTGTTAATCCACCTAAATTATATCCTACAATAACTAATGCAAATAAAATACTATTAGAAATTAATTCAGTTACAAAATACAATTTAGAATTACCTTTTACTATTATTATAAAACCCATTGACCACGAAACTGCTTTAAATAAAATTGATAAAATACCATAAGTAATCATTCCCATGACAGGCAAAAATTCTTTTGTATAAAGCAGGGTTATTATAAAAGGTTTAAAAACTAAAAAAAGAATTATAATTGGAGTTAATAATAATATTGACATCGAAGCTTGTTGATTTACCATTTTATTTATCAACTTATTATCTTTCGATACTTCTGAAAGTCTTGGAAAAAAATCTTTACTCAAAGCATTAAAAAAAACAGCTACATAAGAGTTAATTAATGCAAATCCTGCATTATATAAACCTACCTCTTTAATGTTTCCTGCGTTCGTTATAAACACTTGAATTAAATACCCAACAACAAGTGTAGATAGACTTGCCAAACTTAAAACTAGCCCAAGCCTCATCATACTTTTACCTTCAAGGACAAGCTTTTTAAAAGGAAGGTCTATTTTTATAATTTTTAATTTACCTATATAATATTTGGACAGAAAATAACCAATAATTGCTGTTATTAAAATAACCCACGGAATTCCTTTTTCACCAATTAAATAATAAATGATTAAAGTTGGAATTAAACTAAAAAAACTCGTAAAGACTGTAACTTTAGCTAATCTCTTTAAATGTTTTAATCCTTGCAACACTGCTAAATTACCAATAGTCAATTGATTAAATAATATTGCAATTGAAATTATAATAAAAAATAAAGTATATTTTTCATTACCAAATATTATATGACTTAACCATGGAGATAGTATTAAACTAATAATTGATCCTATAACACCTGTAACCCATGTTAACTTCATAGTTACATTTACCAATGTTGATGCTTTATC
Source organism: Mariniflexile sp. (assembly GCA_051275695.1). Taxonomy (GTDB): domain Bacteria; phylum Bacteroidota; class Bacteroidia; order Flavobacteriales; family Flavobacteriaceae; genus Mariniflexile. The sequence goes on along the minus strand of JBNMNO010000001.1, from coordinate 10,583 downwards.
CTTTTCTAAATCATTATTAGCCGATGCTATTTCTTTTACAGAACTAATATCTAATCCGAACCTAGTAAGCCCAGAAATAAGGTTTAAAGTTGAGCTTAGCAACCCAAAAACACCAAATCCAGATGCTCCTATTAATATTGCCGCAATTTTTGATTTTGCTATTGATATTATAATACTAAATATTTGCACACCTCCAAATAACGATGTGGCTTTTATAATTTGTCTATATGAATTTTTATCTGACTCCAAATACTATTTAAAGTTTGATATCAATTCAGCTATAGTCTTAACTTCGTTTTGTTCCAATGCCTGATGTAGCGGTAAACTCAAAATCTCGTTATGTAATTTACTTGTTATTGGTAAATTCAATTTACTAAACTCTTTATATGCTTTTTGAAGATGAATTGGTATTGGATAGTGAATTAATGTTTCCACGCCATTTTTAAACAAATATTCTTTAAGCTCATTCCTTTTATTACTTCTGATAACAAAAAGATGAAACACGTGCTGATATAAATCTTTGCACTCAGGTAACAATATGTTCTTTGATTTAATATTATTAAAATAAAATTTAGCTACCTCTCTCCTTTTTTGATTATCAGAATCTAAGTGTTTCAATTTTATTCGTAAAAATGTGGCTTGCAATTCATCTAATCTACAATTATAGCCTTTTATATCATTTGCATAAGAAGATATTCTTCCATAGCTTCTCAATTTATATATAACATCTGCCAATTCATCATTATTTGTTGTTATCGCACCTGCATCTCCTAAAGCTCCTAAATTCTTAGTTGGATAAAAACTAAATGCAGCTACATCAGAAACATTTCCAGATTTTCGGCCATCATTAAAAACAGCTCCATGAGCTTGTGCTGCATCTTCAACTAAAATTAAATTATACTCCTTACATAACTCTTCTAAAGCACACACATTATATAACTGACCATATAAATGAACTCCCAAAATTGCTTTTGTTTTGTTGGTTATAACATTTTTTATTTTATCAACATCAATATTATATGTGTCAATTTCTGGCTCTACTAAAATTGGTTTTAATTTAGCATTACTAATTGCTAAAACTGATGCTATATAGGTGTTTGCAGGCACTATAATTTCATCTCCTTCATTTAAGTTGCCAAGTATTTTGTACGATTCAAAAATTAATCGAAGTGCATCCAACCCATTACTCGTCCCTACACAATATTTAATTCCACAATATGCTGCAAATTCTTTTTCAAATTCATTTACTTGATCTGATAAGATATATTTACCTGAGTTTAAAAAAACATCAAACTCTTTTTTAAAAACTCCTTCAAATTTGGCATTAACTTTATTTAAATTTAAAAATTGAATCATTTGTTAGCCTGATAATTTTACTTATTATTTAAATGTTTATTCTAAAAAATAATGAGTTCCTATTCTAAATCTATTTTCAGCACCATGAAGCATTCTAAAAAACAAAATTTATTCTTTTTGCTATCCAAAATCTTAAAACTAAGAATTTTTCTCTTCATCCACCCCAAAAAGCGAACTACCAAATATGAGTAATATAATACAATAATACATTACATAACTAACAAAATGAGCCATGACAGCCCCTTTTACACCATCAAACATATCAATAAAATATACACTGGTTGTATATAAAGTTATAACCAAAAACGCCTCGGTTAAAATATAATGCCAAAACATTTTTTTTGCTAAAAACTGATATGCAATTACCATAGATAATACCTTAATAAAGTCTCCTAATAATTGCCAAAAAAACAAATCTTCAACAGGTTTAAAATCTTCAGAAAAAATAATCATTACAATATAGGCTTTTAAAAAATATATAGCCACTAAGCCAATTCCTAAAACCGGAATAATGGTTTTATAAAAACTAAATACTTCTTTTCTAAATTCTTTTACATCTTCAATTTCAGAAAATCTCGGTAAAATGTATAAAGCCATTAATGAACTGACCAACATTAAATAATACTTCGATATTCTTGTCATAGCTTCCCAGAAGCCAGCATCTTTATAACCTACATTTTCTATAATATACGACCTGATGGCAATAGCAACTAGCGGCAAAACAACAGCCGTAAAAAGAGCCATTAACGAATATGAACTCAGTTTTTTTAAAAAGCTTAAGCTAATATTATTAACTTTAATTAAGGGCACCAAAGTGCGCCTGTTAATAATACCTACTAAAGTGATTAAAAATATTAAAGATTCCGCGATTACTACTGAAATTAAAGCTCCATCAATCTTGTTTTGATAGATTAATAGTAAAGCTATTGAAACACTTAATATTTGCCCAATAATGTTAATGATTATAAGAATTTTATACTTTGAAAACCCGTTCATTATGGAAAATGAAAACATATTTAAAGCATAAAAAGGAAGTACAATAGCAAAAATCTTAATGACGTACGCGTAATTATTGTAAACAGGAAAAATGATGTTATTTATTAATTCAGCATTAAAATAACAAAAAAACGACACTAAAATACTGGATGTAAAACCAACATAAAAAATAGTCGATAAGGTTTTACTTAATTCTAATGTATTATCCTTAAAATCTGAAATATATTTAACAGCACCATTATAAAAACCAAGAATAGCAACAGTTTGAAACGAACTAACAAAATTTTGCAAGTTACCAATAAGTGCCAAACCTGTAGGACCTATAAAAACAGCAATTGCTTTAGATGTTAATATTCCGGCAATTATTCTGGTTATTACAGAGGCTCCTTGTAACGAAGTAATTTTAATTAAAACGTTATTATTTATATAATCGATTAATTTTTTCAATTACTATAAGTTTTCTTGTTGTTAATAAAGAATGACAGGTGTCCAGTTTAAATGTTCATTTACTAACGCTAAATGGAATCGTTTATTCTTTTTATCCCTTTATAAGAATCCAAATATACAAAATCATTCATCGTTTTAAACAAAATCAATTGCGGAACGTAAGAAATTATATATTAAAATTTTTGAGCTTTATTTTTTCAACAAGTAATAAATATTTATACAAAGTATAGCGGTATTGGTTATGATAATTGGTTTAGAAAGCGGTTCTAACATAATGCCATAAAACACAAATAGTAAACATCCTAGGGAGTTTACTATTCGTAATTTTATAACAGACTTCATTAAAAATGAGACTAAAACAACTGCCATGGCACTATATCCAACCCATTCTACTAAAGAAATTCCTAGGAATCCCATATGATTATTAAAATTTATTTCGTTTTCTATCGGTTTCAGATAAATATATTTTACGTAAACGTAAATGGTTTGGAGTTACCTCAACATACTCATCTTTTTGAATGTATTCCAACGCTTCTTCTAACGAGAACTTAATAGCAGGTACAATTTTAGCCTTATCATCAGCTCCAGAAGAACGTACGTTACTTTGCTTTTTCATTTTGGTAATGTTCACAGCCATATCGTCTTGACGAGAATTCTCGCCAATTACCTGACCTTCGTAAACACTTTCACCCGGTTCAACAAAAAACTTGCCTCTATCCTGCAATTTATCAATAGAATAAGGAATTGCTGTGCCATATTCCATAGATACTAAAGATCCTGAAATACGCCCAGGAATAGTTCCTTTTAAGGGTTGGTATTCTTTAAAACGGTGTGCCATAATAGCTTCTCCTGCGGTTGCTGTTAGTAATTGGTTTCGTAAACCAATAATACCACGAGAAGGAATCATAAATTCGCAAACCATACGATCGCCTTTTGCTTCCATAGAAAGCATTTCGCCTTTACGCATTGTTACAAACTCTACAGCTCTACCAGATACATTTTCTGGAAGATCTATTTTTAATTCTTCTATTGGTTCGCATTTAACACCATCAATTTCTTTAATAATTACTTGAGGCTGCCCAATTTGCATTTCATACCCTTCACGACGCATGGTTTCAATTAAAACAGATAAGTGCAATACACCACGTCCAAAAACCATAAATTTATCGGCACTACCAGTTTCACCTAAACGAAGTGCTAAGTTTTTTTCTAACTCTTTAGCCAAACGATCTTTAATATGTCTAGATGTAACAAATTTTCCATCTTTCCCAAAGAAAGGTGAATCGTTTATAGTAAATAGCATACTCATTGTTGGCTCATCAATCGCAATAGTTTTAAGTCCTTGAGGATTTTCAAAATCGGCAACAGTATCACCAATTTCAAATCCTTCTAATCCAACAATAGCACAAATATCGCCTGTTTGAACATCATCAACTTTTAAACGACCTAATCCTTCAAAAACATGTAGTTCTTTTATTCTGTTTTTTACAATATTCCCATCACGTCTTACTAAAGAAATATTTTGTCCTGTTTTTAAAGCACCACGAGTTAGACGACCAATAGCAATTCGTCCTGTAAAAGAGGAAAAGTCTAAAGATGTTATTAACATTTGTGTATTCCCTTCAGTAATTTTTGGAGCAGGAATATGCTCTATAACCATATCTAATAAAGGCTCAATATTCGTTGTTTCATTTCTCCAATCGTCACTCATCCAGTTATTTTTTGCCGAACCATAAACGGTTGGAAAATCTAACTGCCACTCTTCAGCACCCAACTCAAACATTAAATCAAATACCTTTTCATGCACTTCTTCTGGTGTACAGTTTTCCTTATCAACTTTATTAATTACTACACAAGGCTTCAAACCTAAATCAATCGCTTTTTGTAATACAAAACGTGTTTGTGGCATTGGTCCTTCAAAAGCATCCACCAACAACAAAACACCATCTGCCATATTTAGTACACGCTCAACTTCTCCTCCAAAATCCGCGTGACCAGGAGTATCAATAATATTGATTTTTGTGTCTTTATAAATAACAGAAACATTTTTAGCTGTAATTGTAATACCTCTTTCACGCTCTAAATCATTGTTATCTAGAATTAAATCTCCGGTATTTTGATTGTCACGAAATAAATGACAGTGGTACATAATTTTATCAACCAATGTCGTTTTACCGTGATCTACGTGTGCAATAATTGCAATGTTTTTAATATTAGCCATAATAGTGCCTTATTTTAAGCGTGCAAAGGTAATTATAATTAATGGATAAATTATACAATAATATTTTTTTGGGTATTCCTTTTTTTCGAAATAAAAAAAGTCGCGCTATCCACTATATCTTTTTATATCAAACTTGTTAATTATTCATTATCAATATATTAAAATAATAGTTTCACAAGTTTAATATAAAAAGGATGTCGTTTCTATCTCTAATACACGTCCAAACAATAGTGCTTTTTAAACGACTATAGTTACAATTACAAATAGTATCTTTGCCTATTAATAAAAAGAAACCATTTTATTTATGAATCTTCAAGATATTCCAAAAATAAAACATGCCAATTCAAACAACTTTTTCTTGCTTTGTGGTCCTTGTGCCATTGAAGGCGAAGAGATGGCGTTACGTATTGCTGAGAAAGTATTAGAAATAACAAATAAACTAGAAATTCCTTATATATTTAAAGGCAGTTTTAAAAAAGCAAACCGCAGTAGAGTTGATAGTTTTACGGGTATTGGAGATGAAAAAGCTTTAAAAATTCTAAGAAAGGTTTCAGATACTTTTGATGTCCCAACCGTAACTGATATTCACGAAATCTCTGATGCATTATTAGCAGCCCAATATGTAGATGTGTTACAAATACCTGCCTTTTTGGTAAGACAAACTGATCTGGTAGTGGCCGCTGCACAAACAGGAAAAGTGGTAAACTTGAAAAAAGGACAATTTATGAGTCCGGAAGCCATGAAACACGCTGTACAAAAAGTAAAAGATACAGGCAGCGACAAAGCGTGGATAACCGATAGAGGCACTATGTTTGGCTACCAAGATATGATTGTAGATTTTCGTGGCATTCCAACCATGCGTCAATACGCTCCAACTATTTTAGATGTTACCCACTCCTTACAACAACCCAACCAAAGTGCTGGCATCACTGGTGGCAGACCAGACATGATTGAAACCATTGCCCGTGCTGGCATTGTAAATAATGTAGACGGTTTATTTATTGAAACCCATTTCGATCCAGCAAATGCTAAAAGCGATGGCGCAAATATGTTGCACTTAGATAATTTGGAAAAACTACTTACCAATTTAGTAGCCATCAGAAAAACTATAAACTCGCTTTAAATTCATTTAATGAAAATATTATCAATTAAAACTTTTTTAGGGATTACTCTGATTTTATTTTCAGTTAACTTTTTCGCTCAAGATTCTGAACCTATAAGATACACCGCTTCAAACAAAGGAAAATTCTTTGTGAGTTGGGGAGGTAACAGAGAATCTTTTTCTAAATCGGATGTTCATTTTAAAGGAGACAACTACGATTTTACCATAAAAGACGCTACTGCTAAAGACAAACCTAAAGGTTGGCATATTGATTATATAAACCCAACAAGAATTACCATTCCACAAACCAATGTGAAAGTTGGCTACTTTATTTCGGACCATTACAAAGTTTCACTTGGTGTAGATCATATGAAATATGTGATGCAAAGAAATTTAAACAAAATAGTAAATGGGTATATAAATTTACCTAACACCGAAGCTGGCTCTGTTTATAACGGTACGTTTAATAATGACAATATTTTTGTTTCTGAAGATTTTTTAAAGTTTGAACACACCAATGGCCTAAACTATGTATATTTAGAAATCGCACGTGTTGACGATATCTCTTCAATCTTTAACCTTCAAAATACTGATAAATTTCAAATTAATATTACCGAAGGCATTGGTGCTGGAATCTTGTATCCAAAAACAAATACGACCCTTCTAGAAAAAGATAGATACGACGAATTCCATTTTGCCGGTTATGGTGTTTCTGTAAATGCTGGATTAAATTTTACCTTTTTCAAACACTTCTTTATGGAACTAGATTTAAAAGGAGGCTATATTGATATGCCAGATATAAGAACAACCAGTAACACTGCAGAAAGTGCATCGCAACATTTTTTGTATTTACAACGTATTATTGCTTTTGGTGGTATTTTTACACTTTAAGATTTAGGCTGTCTTGGCAAAACCTCTTCTGGAAAAGGAAACAATATAGTTGAGTTTTTTTCGGCTGCAATATGAGATAAAGTTTGATATAATCTTAGCTTTATAGCCGATGGGGATTGATCTATAAGTTTGCCAGCCTCTAATAACTTGCCTGCAGCCTGCTCTTCTGCTAAAGCCAATATAATACGCGCACGTCTAGACCGTTCCGCTTCTGCTTGATTAGCCATCATACGTTTCATATTTTCAGGCAACTGAATATCTTTAATTTTTACGTCCATAATTTCGATGCCCCATTCTTTGGTTTCTACCTCAACAATATTTTTTATGTTTTTACCCATTTCTTCACGTTTCGATAAAATAGTATCTAATTCTACCTTACCACAGACATCTCGCAATGCAGCTTGCGATAATTGAGTAATAGCAAATTTAAATTCTTCAACTTCTAATACTGCCATTTCTGGGTCGACAATTTTAAAGAAAACCACACCATCAATACTACAAGGAACATTATCTTTAGTCATAACTTCCTGGGATACCACATTAATTGTAATGACCCGAATATCAACAACCTGAATGGTTTCTACAATTGGAATAACCCATTTAAATCCTGGTTGCAGAGTTGTAACGTACTTACCAAACCTAAATTTTAAAGCGCGTTTGTATTCAAAAATGATGCGTATGCCCGATAACAGAAATACGACTAGAAAAACCGTAAACATCAAAACTACATTCATGATATATCCCTTTTTAGTTATTTATAAATGATTTTTAAGATAATACTTTATAAATAGTCAAAAAATGATATATATCAGTAAAATGTGTCTTCAAATTAACATCACAAATAAATTCTTTAATTTTGAACCATGAAGAGAAAAAACACTTTTGTTTAATCGATTTAAAACTTATTACAGAAGAACTCATCTTGACTTTTTCTATTTCCTAAAAAATGTTTAAAATTCGCCCATAGTTCGTTACTTTTAGTATCCGTAGCGATGCTATGTTTTTCAAAAAGTGCCTTATCTGGATAAATTTTATCTCATTTTCGGTTTAACACAAAAAGTCAAGATGAGTTCTAAAGGATATATTAAGTATCCCTGTTTTTTTCCTGTAAATTCCTAACAATTTTTGTGGCCATATTTCTTGAAACAAATCGATGTATGGTTGCAAGAAATTTATTTAGCAATCCAGGAATGACAACCGTTTTCCCTTTTTGCATCGCCTTATAACCATAACGAGCAACATCTGATGAACATGCCATGTTAAAACTAATCTTGTTATCTCTAGCATTTTCTGAAACCACACCTTGAAAGGACGTTTTAGTAGGCCCGGGGCATAAAACAGTAACCGTTACACCAGTATTTTTAAGCTCATTCGCTATGGCTTCAGAAAATGATAATAAATATGATTTTGAAGCATAATAGATTGACATGAGTGGACCTGGCTGAAAGGCCGCTAGTGATGATATGTTAAGGATTTTACCTGAACCCCGATGTATCATACCTTCTAATACTAATTTTGTTAAATGCGTTGTTGTAAAAATATGTAAATGCAACATGTCCGATTCGCGTTGCCAATCGGTACCTGAAAACGTCCCAAACAAGCCAAAACCAGCATTATTAACTAAAACATCAATAGTTACATTATTAATTGCTTCAACTATTTCAATAGCAACATTTGGCTTGCTCAAATCTTTTACAAGAACATCAACTTTACATTTGTAAATATTATTTAACTCCGATTTTACTTTTTCAAGATTGACGGCATCAATATCTACTAGGATCAAGTTATAACTATCTTTTGCTAATAAAAGCGATAGCTCATATCCTAGTCCTGAAGCAGCACCTGTTACTAAGGCCGTTTTTGTCATTTAATTAGTTCTGTTTTAAATTTATTCTTTTCCATCGACATAATCTTGCAAATAAGCAAAACGTTCTGTGAGTTTACGGTTTTCAGTGATTTTCGCACGTTGTAGTATACCATTGGCATCACCATTATAGAATGCAGGAATAACATGTTGCAAAAACTGCTTTCCAAAACCCTCGCTCGCATCTTTTGGTAATTCGCATGGTAAATTATCAACCGCCATTACCGCTATAGCACTGTCATCTTTATAATCCATTTCACTTGCCGTTTGTGGGTTATAACCATAAATTGGGTCTGCAATGGTTGAGGCTCGAATTGTTGTAGCTATGGGCCCATTTACATCACAACTAATATCAGCTACTACTTTGATTTTAAACTCTGGCGAGTTAACATCTTCCTTTGTGTAAAATTTAGGCGCTCCATTACCATAAAAATGTCCAGCAATATAATAGTTGGTTACTTTAGCGAATCGTATAAAATTAGATTCATAATCTTGCGTATTCTTAAAGAAATCGGACACATTTATTACTTTTCCATCTTTTCGCTTGTTATAATCCAGCACATCAATTTTACAATAAACAGGTTCGTTAAAAGTTTTGTTTAAATAATCTTCAACCGAAACACTCTGTATGCTCATCCCATCGAGCATTTCTTGAGACCCTTGAGCTACTTTACCCCTTCCGGTAAGCAATATTTTAATATTTGGAACAGAAATTTGATTTAAATGTGCTATTAATGATTTTTGATCTGATAGAGTTTCTGCTTTTGGCAAATTCCATAAGTCATATTTTAATCCCCAGGTTCTAAACCCATTATAAGTACCTACAATACCTGCGTAACGACCAAAACCTATTAATCGGAATCCTTTGGAGTTGACTATGGTTTCATGGTCGAACAATTCAATATTTTTGTCCAAAATAGCTTTTAAAAGTTTTCTGTTATAAGGTTGTTTTTTGATAGTGTGCGAAAAGAAAAAGTACTTTTTGTTGGGTAGAAGATTTTCTACAGGAACTTCTTTCACACCAATGAGCACATCACAATCAGACACGTCGTTTGTTACCTCAAATCCTGCAGTTTTATATTGTTCATCTAAAAACACCCGAATATTTGATGATTCTACTTTGAAAATGGCTTCTGGAAATTGCTTTTTTGCTTCGGTTAATTTTGATGGCGAAAATACCACACGACGATCTGGTGGGTTTTTGAGTTCTTTGATGATGGCGAATTTCATGGGTATTCGTTATATTTATTGTTTTGTTGTTTTGATAACCGACAAGAAAAATTTTGGTATAAATTTTGCACTAATGTAAAGGGTTTTGAACGGTTATACAAACTTTTTGGATACCTTTGCAGCCCGCGTTAAGGATTGAAGTGATATCCTTTTGCTTTTGCAAAAGATATAGCGAAAAGCCTGACCCTTTAGGGTAACGCCAAAATACATAAAATTAATGGGGTCGACTGGTTTTGACAGCGAGGTTAATTGAACTGTAAGCACGCCGTGTAATGACTTTGAAACACGTAAAAGGCTAGGTCAAACTTTAAACGGCGAGAATAACTACGCTTTAGCTGCTTAATCTGAATCAAGTAAGATAAGCCTCGTCCTACCAGGTAGGAAAGCTAAATGTCTCTTGAAAGCCTTGGTTAACGGCGTTCTTTTTGAGGCATCGTAAATGTTAACATAGATTGGGTAGTGCTTTGATGCCCTTT